>JBDKUO010000029.1 GCA_039679645.1 Armatimonadota bacterium | reverse complement strand
AATTCAAATCGTCAAGAAACTCACGAAGTGAGGATTAGCAGGAAAGGGCTTCCCAGAAGTTTAATGACATCTGAGACGTGCCGATAACGCTAATTCTGCTCGACTTTCGATTTTTGAGACAGCCTCTCAAGCCCCGAACGATCAGGACGCTTGAACCATTTACAAATGGAATAACCTAACGATCCAATTACATATAAAGGTGATAAATGTGCCTATTACTGCCCCTATAGCTAATAAGGCAATTTGGTATTTGTTTTGACTCCAGAAGCTCTTTTCTGGTTTAGCTAGATATACTCCGCCTCTGCCGCATCTTTGTGGCATACAAATAATAACGCCAACTGTATAAGCTGCTAACACTGCAATTAAAAAAACTGGATACCAAGATAAATTTGTGCACAGTCTCATTACAAGTCCTGCTAAAAGGCCAGTGAGACAAATTCCAATTGACCTTTTTACAATTACACCTATCTTTTTTTTCGATTAATGGTTGCTAGTATACTTTCGACTTGCTTGTAAATGCCGTACAATCTTACGTCATTGCAGTCGGATATACTAAGGCATGTACTGTCGGCAGATATATCTAGACTGAATGATTTGGAGTATGAATTTTCAATGTAGCCTTTAATCTCATAACTAGTCAGGAAAGGCTTATTTATTGTGTCTAGCTCCGACATACTATCTAGTTCATAACCACCTGCGTTGACACGAATTTGCGTTAAGTATTCGGTGAGAATATTGTTTATCTCTTTTAGATTCTCAGGTAACAACCTTATACTGCCAAATCTTTTTGACTGATACACAGCTTGTTTTCGCAATATCAATCCCCTTGTATCGGATGGCAAAACCCAGCAGTCAGTCCAACCCAAGCCTCTCAAAAATCGTGTCCACATTCCTCAAATGGTGCTCAAGGTCAAAGCACTTATCCAGATCATCTGACGTGAGACGCTGCTGCACATCCGGGTCCTTCTCCAGAGCCTGGCGGAAAGAGATGCCCTCGTCCCAACACTTGGCGGCGTTGCGCTGGGCTATTTTGTAGCCCTCCTCGCGCGTCATGCCCTTCTGGATCAGAGCCAGCAGCACGTGCTCGCTGAACACAAGCTGGCCCATCATCTCGAGGTTTCGCTTCATGTTGTCCTCGTTCACTTCCAGCCTGCCCAGCAGACGAGTGAGAGAGTTGAGCATGAAGTCCACCGCAAGGCAGCTATCGGGTAAAATTATTCTCTCTGCGGCTGAGTTCACCAGGTCGCGCTCGTGCCAGGATACGATATTCTCCATAGCCGGGATCGCGTTCGAGCGGATCACCCTCGCAAGGCTGCAAATAGTTTCAAACCGCCACGGGTTGCGCTTGTGAGGCATAGCCGACGACCCTCTCTGGCCGGGCAAAAACATCTCCTGGACTTCCAGGATTTCCGTTCGCTGGAGGTTTCGCATCTCGGTGGCGAAGTTCTCACAGCCCGACGCGATAATCGCAAGTGTCGTAAGGAACTGAGCGTGCCTGTCGCGCTGGATGATTTGGGTTGATACAGGCGCTGGCTTGAGACCCAGAAGATTGCAGACAAACTCTTCCTGATCGGGTCCGATGTTGCCGAATATGCCGACCGCGCCCGAAATCTTGCCTGTGCTGATAGCCTCGCGGGCAGCTTTCATGCGCTCAAGATCGCGCTGGACCTCGGAATACCATACAGCCATTTTGAAGCCAAATGTGATCGGCTCAGCCTGGACGCCGTGCGTGCGACCGATCATCGGGGTCATCTTGTGCGCTTTAGCCTGCTTCGCGATAGCTTCCAGCAGTTTTTCGAGGTCTTCGATTATGATGTCGGCAGCCTGGCGCATACGCAGAGCGGTAGCGGTGTCCTCGATATCGTAGCTGGTCACGCCGTAATGGACGTAGCGGCCCTCTTCACCAAGGTTTTCGGTGACGCACTTGACGAACGCGATCAGGTCGTGAGCGGTCTCTTTTTCGATCTCGCTGATCCGTTCGACAGAAAACTTGGCACCTGCCTTTACCTTTTCAGCGGTACCTTTGGGTATGTTGCCGAAGCGCTCCTGCGCAGCGCAAACTGCAATTTCTACATCCAGCCAACTCTGGAACTTGTTCTCTTCGCTCCAGATTGATTTCATTTTAGGCAGAGAGTATCTCTCAAGCATCGATTACCTCGCAATATTGTGTTGGGACGGATTTGAAATCCGTGCCCTCTCCGGCCAAATGGCATCTGTGATGCCGTGGGATCAAATATCCCATTTGGTCATATACGGGCAAGATTGCAAATCTGCCCGAACATCTATGTTATAGTTTGACCGCTCCAGCCGCCGCCAGTTTCTCTTTATGCTTCTTAATTGCATCACGCAGTTCGGGATATTTTACGCTCAATATCTGCACAGCCAGGATTCCGGCGTTTTTTGCGCCGTCTATCGCGACTGTCGCGACGGGGATTCCTGTCGGCATCTGCACTATAGAATACAATGAGTCAACGCCGCTCAGGGCGGCGGACTTTGTCGGGACACCGATGACGGGCAGGGGAGTGATCGCCGCCAGCACGCCCGGCAGGTGTGCAGCCATCCCTGCGCCCGCTATGATCACCTCGAAGCCGTTTTCTTCTGCCTTGGACGCAAACTCAATAGCTGCATGCGGTGTGCGGTGAGCCGAGATCACGTATGTCTCGTTCGCCACCCCGAAATCCGTGAGCATATCGGCAGCGCCCTTCATAATCTCCGAATCGGACTTGCTGCCCATTATAATTGCTACTTTACCTGGCATTTTTCCGAACCTCATAAATATAGGTCGATCAACGATCCACGATCAAACGATCAGTCGTCTTCCAATATCATGTCTAAAATGCGCTCTATCGAAGTGAATCTTGTCCACTGCCGCATAGGCTTTACTGATGCAATTTTCAAAACTCTCGGCCACGGCAGTCACGCCAAGAACGCGACCACCTGATGTAACGGTTTTTCCGTCCTTGCTCTCGGTGCCCGCGTGGAACACAATAACGCCTTCGTTAGATTCGGCCTCACCAACGCCGGTGATGACCTTGCCCTTCTCGTAACTGCCCGGGTAACCGCCCGAGGCCATTACAACACAAAGTGCTTTCTTATTGTACCAGTTAACGTCGATGCTGTCGAGTCTTCCTAGAGCCGTAGCCAGCATTATTTCAACCAGATCGGTCTGTAAAAGCGGCAGCACAACTTGCGTCTCCGGGTCGCCGAAGCGGCAGTTGAACTCGACAACTTTCGGACCTTTACTCGTCAGCGCTAGACCGACATAGAGCACACCTGTATAATAAATCCCCATTATCTTAAGCGCGGCTAGTGTAGGTTTGACAATAGATTCTTGCACAACCTTAGACACTTCGCCGGTTACGACAGGAACAGGCGAATAACAGCCCATGCCGCCTGTGTTGGGGCCTTCGTCGTTATCGTATGCGCGCTTATGATCCTGTGACGGAATCATTGGGACGAATGTCTCGCCGTCCACGAAACACATATAAGAAGCCTCAGGTCCATCCAGGAATTCCTCAATAACCAGCCTGTCGCCTGATGCCCCAAAGGCTTTCTGTTTCATTATAATATCAACAGACTCGATAGCGTCGGCTTTGGTCTTGTTGATGAAAACGCCTTTGCCCGCAGCCTCGCCGTCTGCCTTGACCACAATCGGCGCGTCAGTCTTTGACGCGACTGACTCGATGTAGGCATACGCTTTTGCCGGGTCATCAAAGACTTCGCACATGGCTGTCGGGATGCCGTTGTCGATCATGAGTTTCTTGGCGAAGACCTTGCTGCCCTCCATCTGTGCGGCTGCTTTGTTCGGCCCGAAGACAGTGAGGCCCCGTCTCTGGAACTCATCGACCATACCGGCGATAAGGGGCGATTCCGGCCCGACGACAGTGAGGTCGATCTTCTCTTTCTCGGCGAAATCGGCCGCTCCTTTGATATCCATAACGCTGCCGCTCACGCATTCGGCGATCTGGCCGATCCCCGCGTTTCCCGGCCAGGCGTATATTTTGTCTACTTTATCAGACTGAGCTATTTTCCAGGCAAGCGCATGCTCACGCCCGCCGCTACCTATTATGAGAACTTTCAACGAAACCTCCGTATTAGTCAAAAAGTCGAAAAGTCAAAAGGTCAAAAAGTTGGATGGTGATAAGCGTAACCTTTTGACTTTCTAACTTTTTGACTTAACAACTATTCTTCATATCCTTCAGCCAGGTTTTCAAACGACGCGAATTCGCGCACAAAACCGATTTTTACTGTGCCGGTAGGGCCGTTTCTGTGCTTTGCTATAATGATCTCAGTAGTTTCGACGTGGCGCGCGTCCGGGTCGAAACCGGACCCGTCGCTTCCCTGCACCGCCTCCGTGTCCTCGACTTCTTTAATCACGTAATACTCCGGCCTGTAGAGCATCATAACGATATCCGCTTCAGCCTCGATCGAGCCGGATTCACGCAGGTCCGAAAGCATTGGCCGTTTGTCGTCGCGCTTTTCCACCGCGCGGCTGAGCTGTGAGAGAGCTATGACCGGGCAGCGCATCTCTCTGGCCAGGCTCTTAAGCCCGCGGGCGATCTCGGAGATCTCCTGCACACGGTTGTCTATGTTTCTGTGAGAGCGCATGAGCTGCAGGTAGTCGACCACAATCAACCCCAGTCCGTGCTCGGCCTTGAGCCTGCGGCACTTAGCGCGCATGGCCATTGTGGTCATATCTGTGGAGTCATCGATGTAGATAGGCGCATCCCAAAGCTTGCTCGAAGCGTCGGCTATTCTCTCCCACTCAGAGTCCTGGAAATACCCTGTTCGCAGACGGTGAGCGTTTGCGCGTGCGCGAGAGCAGATCATTCTCTGGACAAGCTGCTCGGCGGACATTTCTATGCTGAACAATGCGACCGTCTCTTTTTCTTTAGTTGCAGCATTCAGGGCTATATCCAGTGCGAGCGCGGTCTTTCCCATGGACGGCCTGGCGGCTATGATTATGAAGTCGGATTTTTGCAGACCCGAGGTCATGTGATCGAGCTTGGTGAAGCCCGTGGGCACGCCTGACGCTTCGCCCTTATCGTGATAGCGTTTTTCAATCCATTCCCATGCCTGCATTACAAGTGGGGTGATCGGCTGGAAATATTCGCCCATTCTCCGCTGAGCCACGCTGAAGATCAGCCGCTCGGCCTGGTCGGCGATGGAATCTACATCTTCGTCTTCATTTTGAGCCATGCCGATGATTTGAGTCCCGGCGGATATGAGCTTGCGCAGGATGGATTTCTTCTCGACTATATGCGCGTAATACTCGATATTAGCGGCTGTCGGCACGGAGTCGACCAGAGCCATCAGATACTCTGTTCCGCCGACATCATCGAGCCTGCCGCGCTTGCGCAGCTCTTCCTGAAGTGTGATAAGGTCCGCAGGCTCATCGCGCTCCATGAGTGAGACGAGGGCATCGAAGACTTCCTGGTGGGCCGGACGGTAGAAATCCTCAGCTCTAAGGATTTCAATTGCCTTTTCCAGAGCCGTGCGCTCAATCATCATCGAGCCCAGGGTCGACTGCTCGGCCTCAAGGTTCTGCGGCGGAATCTTATCTATTGTGGAAGCTAATCTTTCCATAGGTGTTGGGTGTTGGGCGTTGGGTGTTAGGGCATTGGAGAAGTTCGTCTCCAACACCTGTCACCCATCACCTAATACCTATCTTACTCCTCGCCTACGACTTCGACATGGATATTGGTCGAAACATCGTGATGGAGCTTTACGGGCACTTCGTATGTGCCGATGGTCTTGATGGGATCGGTTGTGTGAATCTTGCGTTTATCGATTATGATGCCGTGCTGAGCTTTCAGGGCATCGGAAATCTCCTGGTTGGTAACTGAGCCATAGAGCTTGGTGCCTGATCCAGCCTTACCTTTTATTACGACCTTGAGATTGTTGACCTTCTCTGCAGTGGCTTTTGCTTCGGCAAGCAGCTTCTCGCCCTTCATCTCAAGCGTTTTCTTCTTTTGCTCATATGCTTTCATTGCGCCTGCGTCAGCGAGTACGGCCATCTTGCGCGGCAGTAGAAAGTTGCGAAAATATCCCTCGGAAGTGTTTACAAGCTCACCAGCCTTGCCCAGGTCTTTAACATCTCGGGTAAGGATAACTTTCATGTTATTTCTCCTTAATTAAAGCCCCCTCCAGGTAGGATACCTGCAGGGATGAATATGTCTGCCAGATACTCAATATAAAATACTAAATCTAAAATCACTTGTTGTAATTGATGCCGAGCATTAAATCGCGATTGTCGTCGTCCAATAGGTCCTGCACGCCTGTATAAAGCCCTAACCCGTTCTTTATGCCGAAGATACCGCGCATTTCCATCTCAGGGTCATCCGGCCTGAATATATCGGTCGATATAAGGACTTTCTTCCCGAAGCGATAATCATATCCGACACCCAATCGTGAAGCATAAAGACCATATCTGAGCGCATTCGACTCATCGAATGTATTGCCCGCTTGGAGGTTTAATTTTGTGTTCTCGCCGATGTTGTAGAGCCCCATGCGCAGGAACATAGGATAGCCCAGAGCGAATGTATAGTTTGCATCGAACCTGTATTTGCCCTTAGCGGTGTTCCACAGCGCATTGCCGCTAGTTCCGTATAGCGGTATCTCAGTTTTTTGAAGTTCGGTGGGGCCTTTGAACGCGCCAAGTTTCTGGTTGACCTTATCCATTGCCAGGTTTGCCTTGCAACTTGTGTCGGCGATATTTTTTGCGGTTGCTTTTATATTGCCCATGAACTCGGGGTCAGTCGCCAGATTTTTTACCGCTGCACTGGATGTGTTGAGGTTTGTCAGCATTTGCTCAGCCTGTTTGGAGGCATTGTCGGCTCTAGCAAGCATCTGCTTGATTTCAGGTGAGAACTCACCCAGTGACGACAGAAGAGACTGTGCCTCATTGAGCGTTGCGGACAAGTCAGTCATCGCCTGCTTTGCCTGACCGATAAGCGGCTTAACATTTGGCCGGATATCTTTGGTCAAGCACTCTTCCATCTGTGTGCTAATGCCGAGTGCGCGCTCTGATGCCGCTGAAAGGTTGGCAAGTGTCTTTTGCACTTCCGGGGAAGATTGCGCTATCAGATTTTGAGCGGTCAGCATCAGCACTGATGCGGATTCGGCTGATTTTCTGATTGCTGCGACAGTTCCACGGATATCTTCCTGCAGTTTCTTGTTGTCGAGCACTTTGTTGATGCCTTTTGCGGTCGTCTTTAGTTCGACAAGCAGATCGCTCGCCTCGTTCATCAGTTGATCGAACTGTGCAATCTGCACGCTCTTGATCTGCTGTCCGCTCAGTATGCAGTTGTTTGCATGTCCCGGCAGTATCTCGACATAGAAATCGCCGACAAACGCGCCCGTTGTTACTCGTGCTACGGAGTCAGAGGGAATGCATACTCCGTTCCAAATCAGCATGTTGACGCGGGCTCTGCTTGATTTTGTGAGCGCCACATCGGAGACTATCCCGATCTTTACGCCTGCCATTCGCACGTCTGCGCCCTTGTCGAGCTTCTGCGCATTTGGGAAGACCGTGTACACAGGGAAGCTTGACGCCCTGAGGCTGAAGCCGCCGAGGAACCAGTAAATTCCGATCAGCAGCGCCAGCGCGCCGACTACTATCAATCCAACTTTTGCTTCGTTCCTGAGTCTCACTGTTTTCCTTTAGTTATGTGTTATGAGTTATGTAACGTCGAGCTGAAAATCCAAGCATATTAATTGGCACCAACCCCAACTCACAACCCAAAACTCGCAACCCATAACACTTAACTTGTTATTTTGATCGGGCCTTCGGTATCGCCGTTCATAAACTGCCGCACGGTGGCGTCTTCACACTGCTGCATTTCTTCCACGCTGCCGCTCGCGATAATCCTTCCCCGATGGATCATTGCAATCCTGCTTGCTACGCGAGTAATGCTCTGGATATCGTGGGTGACCAGCACAGACGTCACACCGAGTTCGTCCCGTGTCTTTACAATAAGCTCGGCAATTGCCGCAGCCGTTATAGGGTCCAGGCCGGAGGTCGGCTCATCGTAGAGCACTATATCCGGGTCCAGTGCAAGCGCCCTGGCTAGTCCCACTCTCTTTTGCATGCCGCCGGAGAGTTCCGACGGCATTTTCTTTTGCGTATCGGCAAGACCCACCATCGCGAGTCTTTGTTCGACCAGACCGGCAATCTCGCTTTCGGTCATGCGGGTGTGTCTTCTCAACCCGAACGCCACGTTTTCATACACATTCAGCGAGTCGAAAAGCGCCGCATATTGAAAGACCATGCCTATCCTTCTGCGAATCGTATTAAGGCGGTTTTCAGACATACGCGCTATGTCTGTTCCGTCGACAAACAGCTCTCCGCCTGTCGGTTTCAGAAGTCCGCCCATGCACTTGAGGAGCGTGCTCTTGCCTGCGCCCGACATTCCCATGACCGCCATAGTCTCACCTTTGCGGACATGCAGGTCCACCCGCCGCAGTATAGAACCGCCGCTCACTCTGTATGATAGCTGTTTTGCCGTGATCACAGGAATGCCGTCTTCCCGCCGAACATAACATATGCCAGGAAGAAATTAAGTATATAAATGATTACTATAGATATAACGACCGAGTTGGTGGTAGATTTGCCGACTCCGGTTGCTCCGCCTGTGGTCTGAAGTCCCTGCTGCGAGCCGACAATTACTATCACGATCCCAAAAAACACTGTTTTCAGGAGTCCCATCATTACGTCGTACGGAATTACCTGTGCTTTGAGGCTGCTGACAAATCCGCCGCCTGCTACGCCGTTGATCACTGCGACCCAGTATGCTCCGACTATCCCGACCACATCTCCAAAGATTGTAAGCACCGGGAGCATAAGGATTCCAGCCAGAAGCCTGGGCACAACCAGATATTGCACAGGACTAACAGCCAGAGACCGCAGCGCGTCTATCTGTTCCGTGACCTTCATGCTGCCCAGTTCCGCTCCGATAGCGCTTCCCGCTCTCGCCGCGACTACCACCGACGTCAACACCGGCCCGATTTCCCTTGCAATCGAAATACCGACCACTGCTCCTGTGAGGCTGCCCATTCCCCATCTTACAACAATCTGTGACATATACAGCGCCAGCACTGCTCCGGAGAAAGCGACTGTGATGAGCACGATAGGAAGGGATGCGACTCCGATAATCGCCATTTGATTGAACATCTCGCGGACGTCCATCTTGCCTTTGAATATAAACTTGAGAGAGTGTGCCAGCAGGGTTGAAATGTCGCCTATGAACTCAAAAAACTTGATCAGAGCGGCATAGGTGATCTCACCCGGCATCGCGACAACAGCGACAAACTCATCACCTACGTCGTGGAGTATTTCGCCTGCCACGTCTGTCGGTCGCCCTTTGTGTCTGGGTTGTTCCTCGCTCATGGTTTCTCTTATGTTGGGGATTAGGTCTGTTTGCCAAACCCGCACTAAGTATACCCGACACCCAGGCTCAGTGTCAATGAAAACGACCTGCTTTGGGTTGATAATAAAGTCATCCATAATAAGATGATTGTGTTTATACTTGGCAGTTTGTCGGAATAATTATAGCTGAAGCTATGCTGATCTTGTAACACAATTCTAAGCATTAGGAATGTGTCCTAGTGTTTCCGTAATGGGGACTTGCCACGTTTGCGAATGTGCCCGTTGCTTTGGTTCCAGAGCGAAGCGGCGGGGGCGAAGCCGAGTCTGAAAGACTCGTCACCTTCGATGGCGGCTTCGGCCGCTTCGCAATCGAAACAACCCGGTGCGGTGCTAATAATACAAGTCATTGTTACATGAACACAGGATAGAGGTTGTAGATGAAAAAACGCTCCGGAAAATTGCGCGATCCAAGGGTCGCGAATAGCTATTGTAAGCGGCATGCAAATGAGCCGGAGGCGTCGGGTGACAGCTACCGGCAAATCTTTGACGCCGTCAACGATTCTATAATTGTTTTTAATAAGGATACCGGCGCAATCCTTGATATCAACCGCAAAATGATTGAAGTGTTCGGCTTTTCTCCTGAAGAAATACAAAGTATCGATGTGGGCGCTGTTAGTCTCAATGAATCGCCGTACAGTCAAGTTGAGGCGATGGAATGGATAAGGAAAGCAGCGGAGGTCGGACCTCAGCTCTTTGAGTGGAGAAGCAGGGATAAGACTGGGCGCATCTTCTGGACGGAAGTAAACCTGAAGCGCGCGATGATAGAAGGCGAATATAGGGTGCTGGCGATAGTGCGTGAAATAACAGAGCGCAAGCAGGCTGAGATTGCCTTGCGTAAGTCCGAGCAGAAGCTGCGCAGACTCTATGACAGCATGACTGACGCCTATGCAAGTCTCGACCTGTCTGGCCGAATCCTCGATTTCAATGAAGCGTTCAGAAACATGGTCGGTTATTCAGTAGATGAACTGCACAGTTTCACATATCGCGACTTTACCCCGCAAAAATGGCATGACATAGAAGAACAAATTATCGAAGAGCAGGTGCTTAAGAGGGGCGACTCCGACCTTTTTGAAAAAGAATACATACGAAAAGACGGCACAATATTTCCAGTGGAACTTCGTACTTATCTGATGCGCGATGATGAAGGAAAAGCTGTTGGTTACTGGGCAATAGTGCGCGATATCACTGAACGTAAGCGCGCCGAATCGGCTCTGAAAGACTCAGAGCGTCGTCTCTCCGATATCATAGACTTTCTTCCCGATCCAACTTTTGCGATTGATACTGAGGGCAGAGTAATCGCCTGGAACCGTGCCACAGAAGAAATGACAGGCGTGAAAGCTGCGGACATGATCGGCAAATGCGATCAAGAATATTCCATCGCGTTCTATGGCTATAAAAGACCAATGCTTCTGGACATTGTTCTGAAACCTGTCGATGAGATAAAAGCCATATACAACAGCGTTAAGATAGAGGGGGAGACTCTTGTCGCGGAGACTTACACACCCATATTAAAGCCCAGTGGCGCGTATTTATGGTTCAGATCGACACCATTATATGATACAAAAGGTAGAGTAATCGGCGCCATAGAATCTGTGCGGGATGTTACTGAGCGTAAACTTGCCGAGGAGTATAAAAAAGAGTTTTATCGGCGTACGATCATGGCCGCCACAGACGGTAAGCTGATGATGACCGAAAAAGACGAAATCTACAAATCTGCGGGTCCAACTATTGCCGAGTATGAGATCAAGCGCAGTGAGGATATCGGTGCGATACGGGCTGCCGTAGTTGAAATTGCCTGTGGCGCGGGTATGGATGATTCCGACATTCATGATTTTGCTGTTTCAATTGGTGAGGTATGCACAAACGCTCTCAAGCATGCGAGCGGGGGTGAGGGGTCCATTCACCACAGTGAGGATTCGATGATGTTTATAGTTACCGATCATGGTCCCGGAATCGAAGCCATGACCATTCCACAGGTCGCATTTGTCAAGGGCTATACGACCGCCGGAACTCTGGGCATGGGTTATAAGATTATGATTTCTCTTTCCGACCATGTCTATATTGCCACGAGCGACCAGGGCACGACAGTCGGCATTGAAATGAGATTGCATAAGCGTTCAGATGTAAAGGCAGCCATTGAGGATTTTGACTGGGCTAAAATTAGGATATAAAGATTCGTATGATCGTTTATCGTTTGATCGTGGATGAAGTGGTTCAACGATCCACGCTGCCACGATCATACGATATGAAATGGTCTTTATTTGGAGCCTCTAGCGAATTTGGATTGACAAGACACGCCTGAATCGATATACTAACTTGATACGACTGGCGGACCGAAGCGATTGAGGGAAGGGACCTGATCGATCTCTTCCCTCAGTTGCTTCCTGTCGTGTTGTACGGGAGAATAGCTTGTTCGAAAGTCTATCTGAAAAACTGCAGAATGTCTTTGCCAAGCTCAGGAGCAGGGGCGGCCTTACCGAACAGGAAGTCAATGAGGCTCTGCGCGAGGTTCGGCTGGTTCTGCTTGAGGCCGACGTCAACTTTAAGGTCGTCAAGGACTTCGTCGGTCGTATAAAAGAGCGCGCAATCGGAGAAGAGGTTCTTAAGGGTCTTAATCCCGCGCAGCAGGTTATAAAGATTGTAAATGAAGAGCTTATAGCGCTGCTCGGAGGCGAGCAGGCTAAGCTCAAAATTGCCGAGCGGCCGCCGACTGTAATAATGGTCTCGGGTCTGCACGGCGCGGGTAAGACGACCAACGTCGCCAAGCTCGCTCTGATGTTCAAGAAACAGGGCAAGAAGCCGCTTTTGGTGGCGGGTGACGTGTATCGTCCGGCTGCAATCCTACAGCTTCAGACTCTTGGTGAGCAGATCGGTGTCGATGTCTTTGATATAGGTGATAAGCAGGACGCAGTTGCCGTGTCCAAGGCCGCAATGAATGCGGCTAGATCGAGCGGAAACGATCCTGTGCTTATCGACGTAGCAGGCCGGCTTCACATCGATGAAGAGATGATGTCCGAGCTTAAGCGCCTGCGGCAGGCTATTGATGTTACCGAAGTTTTACTGGTAGTCGATGCAATGACCGGTCAGGACGCCGTGAATGTGGCGCAGCAGTTCAATGATGCGCTCTCTCTCGACGGCGTCATAATGACTAAGATGGACGGCGATGCGCGTGGTGGGGCTGCTCTTTCGATCAAGGCCATCACCGGCAAGCCGATAAAGTTTATAGGCACCAGCGAGAAGATGGACGGCATAGAGCCGTTCTATCCCGACCGCATGGCCTCGAGGATCCTCGGAATGGGGGATGTTCTGAGTCTTATTGAAAAGGCTCAGGAGACCTTCGATGAGGAGCAGGCGACGGCTATGGAGCGCAAGTTCAGGGAGAACAGGTTCGACCTGAACGATTATCTAGGCCAGCTCCGCCAGATGCGAAAGATGGGCCCGCTGGACCAGATACTGGGTATGATCCCGGGGCTTGGCAATATGTCCAAGCTCAAGGATGCGAAGATCGACGAGAAGGAGTTTGGAAGAGTCGAGGCAATATTGTGCTCGATGACAAACGATGAGCGTCACGATCCGACCATCCTCAACGGCAGTCGCAGGCGTCGTATAGCGGACGGCAGCGGCACCAGTGTGCAGGAAGTGAACCGGCTTATCAACCAGTTCAACGATATGAAAAAGATGATTCGTGCCATGACCGGCGCGGAAGTATCGGGGAAGCGGCGAAAACGAATGCCGAACTTTCCATTCTAGCGTCATAACGTCGCAACGTCATTGCGTCAAAACGTCAAGACGCGGGGACGCACGACGTTATGATGCGAAGACGCAAATCGGAGGAGACAACACGTGGTTAAAATTAGACTCAGACGGATGGGTGCAAAGAAAAGACCGTTCTACAGAATCGTGGTCGCCGACAGCCGCACCGCTCGCAATGGAAGATTTATAGAGCTGGTAGGCACATACGATCCGAATCTGGACCCGCCCGCGATCAATGTGAACAAGGAACGCATCGACTATTGGCTCGGCACGGGCGCTCAGCCGAGTGATACGGCTCGGTGGCTTTTGAAGACTCAGGGGTTCCTCGGCGGTTTGACCGAAAAGAAACCTAAGGCCGCCAAGAAGTCCAAGAAGGAAGAAGCTGCGGCAGAAGCAGCGCCGACAGCAGAGCCTGCAACTGAGGCCGCCGCAGAGGAGTAAGTGGGTTATGCGTAGAGTGTCATGAGTTGAATGCTATGTGATAATCCGCAACTCATAACCTATAGCTCACAACTCATACTGATTGAGGGAGTGGTGGTTTGAAGAGTCTAATTGAAATTCTGGTAAAGGCGCTTGTAGACAGTCCGGATAGTGTCGATGTAAAAGAGATCGATGAAGGGCCGTCGGCAGTGACTTTTGAGGTGACTGTCGACCCGGATGACCTGGGCAAGGTGATCGGCAAGCAGGGTAGGGTAGCAAACGCTCTGCGCACGGTCGCAAAGGCCGCAGCCTTGAAGAGCCATAAGAACGTCTACGTAAAGATACTGCCCTAGTCCGTAAGATCAATGTGTTCGCACATTGTCATTCCGGGCGAAGTCGAGGAATCTGCTTTGCGCGGACGTTTCAAAATCTGGTATAGCGGTGGAATGCATAAGGAAGTCTGTTCCGGGCTTTCCACTTTACACGTTCGCCGGTTAGAGGTATATGGGCATAGTCATCAAGAGACCTGTTCGCGTAAAGGTTATCGTGACGGAGCAGTTCAAAGAGCACCGCATGACCGAAATGCGCGCGGCTCAACTCAGGCTGGAGGAAGTCTCCAGGCGCTTGGGGGCGCAGATTGATAGTCCGGCTACGCCTGAGAGCATAGTCGAACGGCTTCGTGCCGAACAGCGTAAATCGGATGAAGCTAAAGCCGCGCTTGTCCGCGAGATGAGCAAGATTTCCTCGATGGAAATCGGTTCGGAGTATGAGCGCGGTGTTCTTGAGGGCGAGGTGGAGATCGAAGTCGGTGACGACTTCTCCAAAGTCTCAGCCTGTGAGATAGTGGTCAAAGACGAAAAGGTTGTGGAGATACGGGGCGGCTATGCCGGAAAATAACGCAGATATCGTTATAGGCACAGTCGTTGCGCCGTTCGGTGTGCGGGGCGAGTTAAAGGTTATGATCCGCACCGATTTTCCTGAGCGCTTCGATAAGGGCCGGCCTGTTGCAGTGAAGACCGTCAAGGGCAGGCGTTTTACGTCAAAAGTCGAGCGGAATATTTCGCACAAGGGCGGCATTACTCTCAAGATTGAGGGAATTGACGACCGAAATGCGGCGGAGGACCTAAGGGGCGCAGAGTTTGTGATAGACCGCTCCGAAGTCGGCGAGCTTCCCGAGGGCAGCTTTTATCTCTTTGATCTGATCGGCTTGAAAGTAGTGACTGACGATGGCCGAGAACTTGGCGAGATAGTCGAAATAATGCAGGGCGGCGCGAATGATGTCTATGAGACGAGCGCGGGTGTGCTTATACCGGCTATCAAGCAGATCATTGTGAAAATTGACATTAAAAAAGGGCTAATGGTGATCCATCCCATCCCCGGATTATTGCCGGAGGAGTAATTCTCCCTCTCCTGGGGGAGAGGGTTGGGGTGAGGGCGCACCCTTTCGCAGATAAATATGCGCATAGAAATAATAACGACCATCCCGCAGATGATCGATGCGGTGACAGGCGAGAGCATACTCGGTCGAGCAAGGCAGCGAGGTTTGATCGAGATAAACGCGGTCAATTTGCGCGATTTTACGCACGACAAGCATCGCACTACGGACGATGCTCCGTTCGGCGGAGGACCGGGGATGGTGATGAAGCCTGAGCCGGTCTTTGAGGCCGTTGAGTCTTTGAAAGCCCGCGTGCCCGGCATTAAGCCGAGAATACTTCTGATGACTCCGCAGGGCCGGAGGTTCGATCAGAAAATGGCAGCGGAACTTGCGCGCGAGAGTCACGTAATTATTATATGTGGACGTTATGAGGGCGTAGATGAGCGTATACGCGAGCATCTGGCGACCGATGAGGTCTCAATTGGCGATTATGTGTTGACGGGCGGGGAGCTTGCGGCGCTTGTGATTGCCGATGCCGTGTCCAGGTTGATACCGGGAGTGCTGGGAGATGAGACATCGCCCGAGACTGATTCGTTTTCGAGTGGGCTGTTGGAGTACCCGCAGTATACTCGGCCCGTAGACTTTCGCGGTATGAGCGTGCCCGAGGTTTTGGTGTCCGGCAATCATGCCAAAATAGCGCAGTGGCGTCGCGAGAAATCACTAGAGAGAACGCTCAAAAGGCGGCCTGATCTGCTTGTGAGCGCGCCGCTGACAGAAGAAGATAAAGATTTAATACGCATGCTGGAGTCTGATAACCAGCGTAAAGTGAATCACGAATAACGGGACATTTGGTCCCGGCAGTAACTCTAGGCATAACTGAGCGGTGGCAGTTCCGGGCTCTTAGCTCTCCACTCTCCGCTCTCAGCTTTTTTTAGGAGGATTCAAGTGCAGATAATTGACCAGATAGAGTTTGAGCAGCTTAGGATCGACGCGCCGGTCTTCGGACCGGGCGATACGGTTCGCGTACACAACCGCGTCATCGAGGGCAACAAAGAGCGAATACAGGTATTCGAGGGCGTTGTCATCGGCAAGAAAGACGGTGGTGTGCGAGCGTCGTTTACCGTCCGCAAAATCGCGCATGGCATAGGCGTGGAGCGCACGTTTATGCTGCATTCTCCCAGGATCGCCAAGATTGAAGTGACCCGCAGAGGCGCGGTGCGCAGAGCCAAGCTTTACTACCTGCGTGAGAAAGTCGGAAAGGCCACCAAGATCAAGGAACGCCAGGGAGCAAGATGAGCATTACCGAACGGCTCGCAAACCTCAGCATACCGACCGTGATTATTACGGTTATTGTTTTGCTGATAATCAGGTTTGTGCTGCTGAAATTAAAACATCCGTTTGCAAAGTCGGTTGCTGAGATCGCCGAATCGCTTGCGGTAGCGATGGCGCTTGTCTTTTTGTTGATCAGGCCGTTTATCGTGCAGGCGTTTTTTATTCCATCGGCGTCCATGCACCCGACACTCCTTGAGCAAGACCATATACTTGTCAACAAGTTTATATACCGTTTTGAGGAGCCAAAGCTTGATGATGTTGTAGTCTTCAAGGCTCCGCCTGAGGCGACACCCGGTGAGCCGGTCGAAAAGGACTTTATCAAGCGTGTTATTGGCGTGCCGGGTGATAAGATCAGGATAACGGCGGGCTACATTATGATCGGCGATATGAAGTATACTCACGTCGATCTGCGTGATTTGCTGGGCACTTATGCCAAGCCCGATGGCGATGTGGATGTGTGCGTGCTCCTAAAGGGCAATGATGTCTATGTCGATGGCCGTCGCGTAACTCATGCAGAGATAGCCGCTGCCGCCAACGACCCTAAAGCGAAGGTAAAAGTGTTCCCGGGCAAGGTCTATATCAACGGCAAAGCGATCGACGAGCCTTATATCGCTGAGGACCCCGATCTGCCGTATCCAATGCTTTCGGGTGAGAAGGCCACGCCGGAGAAGTGGATTGTAAAATACCAGGGTAAGCCTGCCGTAAAGATTCCTCAGGGCAGACTCCTGGTTATGGGTGACAATCGTAACAATTCCAATGACGCACGTTTCTGGGGTCTTCTGGACCGAAAACGCATGCTCGGCAAGGCGATGTTTATTTTCTGGCCGCTAACTCGCATCCGATGGATTCACTAACGCAGTAATCAGGCCTCAGGCAATAGGCAGCAGTTCTATTGCCTGTTGCCTGTTACGTAATTATGAGCATTACCGAGAGACTTGCAAACCTCAATATATATACCGTGATCGGTTTGATCACAGTTCTGATCGCTGCCAGGTTTATACTCATCCGGCAGCGATTTGCACATGCAAAGGCTGTAGCCGAGATTGCAGAGTCTTTGGCGCTTGCGATTGGCCTTGTGTTTTTGCTCATAAGGCCTTTTTTGGTGCAGGCATTCTATATTCCCTCAGCATCCATGGTCCCTACACTTCGGGTAAATGATCGCATCCTGGTAAATAAGCTCATATATCGTTTCCGAGAGCCGAGACTGGGCGATGTAGTTGTCTTTAAGTCTCCCAAATCAGCAGGTCATAACGAAGCCGACTATATCAAGCGCGTGATGGGCGTTCCTGGCGACAGTGTTCGTGTGACTGCCGGATATGTTCTCATAGGTCACATCCCTTACTATCATGATGACCTTCGCATCGCCTTGGCACCTTGTCGGAAGGAAGAAGACGAGTGCTCGGTTAAGCTGCAAAATGGTAAGATATATGCAAACGGCAGGCAGGTCGGCTGCGCACAAGTCGCAGCGGCTATGGGTAAACCCGGGGCAAGCGTGAGAGTCATTCCTGGAAAAGTATATGTGAACGGCAAACCCTTGAATGAAAGCTACACTTCCGAGGATAGCGATCAGCCCTATCCCAGTGAATTGACACCTAAAAAATGGATTGGTGTGGATAAAGACGGCTCAAGGGTCGTCAAAATTCCAAAGGGTCGGCTGCTGGTGATGGGTGACAATCGCAATTTCTCGGATGATGCCCGGCGCTGGGGCCTCTTGGACCGAAAACGTCTGGAGGGCAAAGCGATGTTAATCTTTTGGCCTCTCAGCCGCTTGGGGGAATCATTCTCCCGATAACCTGATATATGGTGAATAAATTGGACACTGACATATGGGTCTACGAAAACCAGGCCCGCTCGATTGGTTATGAGAGCATAGCTGGGTTGGACGAGGCCGGTAGAGGCCCACTCGCGGGACCGGTAGTGGCAGCGGCGGTAATTTTGCCTGAATGTTTCGACCCGACGGGCATCGACGACTCCAAAAAGCTTACCCCTGCCAAACGTGAGATGATGTTCGAGAGGATATCAAGTGAGGCTGCGGCAGTAGGTGTCGGTATTGTCGGACCCGAAGAGATTGATCGGATCAACATACTCCGCGCGACGCATCAGGCTATGCGACTGGCTCTCGAAAACATGGGCGCACCATATGACTATGTTCTGGTCGACGGCCTCTCCGTAAGCGGCCTTGGCGCTCCGACCCTGGCTATAGTCAAGGGCGACAGCAAATGCGTCTCTATCGGCGCAGCGTCGATTATTGCAAAAGTTACCAGGGACGCGATCATGGTCGATCTGGACCAGCAGTATCCCGGCTACGGCTTCGCTAAACACAAAGGCTACGGCTGTAAGTCTCATATTGAGGCTATTGAGCGCCTGGGTCCGTGCCCTTGCCATCGTAAAACGTTCTCGCCGATCTCTGAAAGGAACGCAAATTGCCTTCTCCCAGGTCTAGAAAAGGCAGAAGCGCCGAGATAGCCGCCGCCGCCGAACTGGGCAGCCGCGGCTATAGGATAATTGCGTCCAACTACCGCTGCCGTCAGGGCGAGATTGACCTGATCACGCGTGATGGCGACTGCCTGGTGTTCGTGGAGGTCAGGTGCAGGCGAACTGATGAATACGGCACCCCTGCCGAGTCTGTCACGCTTGCCAAACAGCAAAAGCTGATAATCACTGCCCGCCACTATCTGCAAGAGTCGAATTTGGGAGATTGCGAGTGCAGGTTCGACGTGGTTGAAGTATCGAGCCGGGATGGCAAGCTTCATGTGTCCGACATCATTCAAAACGCATTCTCCGCCTGAACATATGGCCGCTACTGTCATTCCGAACTTGTAATCCGAATTGCAGAATTTGTTTATCAAGAAGATGTAGCTGCAATTCGGATTAGTGGGGAATCTGCTTTTAATGCGTTTCGACAGCAGCCCGTTTACTATCTACGCCTTTTTCCCCGCACAATTACCGGTTTTGTATGCTCCACGTTTAAGATGTGTTAAACACTTATCGGCGTATGGAAGAACCTCTTAGGAAAAAAGTTATATCCAACGCTCAGTAACAATCGGAGGAGGTATTCGTACAAAATGAGTAGATTCACAGCTAAGAGGCGCAGAGGTTTCACCCTGATTGAAATCATGATCGTGGTTTTGATCATTGGCATATTGCTTGCCATCGCAATCCCGAACTTCATGCGCGCAAGAGAAACATCGCGAGCAAAGAGCTGCTGCGCCAACCTGCGGCAGATCGAGACGGCGAAAGAGCAGTATGCAATGGACAATAAGCTTTCCGATGGCGGCGTCATTGCAGGCACGCTCTGGCCTGACTATATCAAGCAGGAGCCGACTTGTCCGTCAACTGGTGCATCCTATGCAAATACTATTAATGCAATCGGTACTGTTGCAACATGCCCGAACAATCCGGGCGCGGCTCTGGGTGACTACAATTATCACGGTCTCGAATAAGTATTTTGCTTTTCGATTTGGATGAAAAGAATTCGGCCCGGCGCAATCAAGCGCCGGGCTGTTTTCTTGTTTATTGTAACCCCGATGCCCAAGCCGCCTTACGAATCAATCTAAAATCAATGCGCGCAAGCGTTGACCGTGCCCGGCCAAAGATGGTATAATTTTACAGTCGCAGTGGCGACGGGTCGGTAACTCAGTGGTAGAGTATCGCCCTTTTAAGGCGAGAGTCCTGGGTTCGAATCCCAGCCGACCCACCAGTCAGATTAAAAACCGTACTTGCAATAGATTTTGTGAGCGCGGTTTTTTTGTTAGGGGGTCCGGTTGAGCTATATCTGGCAGAACGATAATCCTGACGAAACAATTCTCAGCGATGATGATCTCATGCTTATGCTGGATTCTTTGTTGCGCAATGAATCGCAGTGGTGGGACTCATTTTATTCTGACAGGTCTAAACAGATTCCATTCTTCATAGATGCTCCTGACGAGAGTCTGGTTAGCTGGTTCGATGGCAATCAGTTGCAGCCGGGTCGAGTGCTCGAACTTGGTTGTGGCGCGGGTAGAAATGCAATATATATGGCAATGCAGGGCTGCAGTGTAGATGCGATAGATATATCACCCGTATCAATCGAATGGGCTAAGGAGAGAGCTGCAGAGGCCGGGGTCGATGTTAATTTCATATGCTCCTCTATTTTTGACTTTCCAATTGAAGCCGGATGCTATGACTTAGTCTATGATTGTGGGTGCTTCCATCATATACCACCGCATCGCAGGATGTCTTTTACCTCGCTGATAACTACTGCGCTCAAACCCGGCGGAGCATTTGGCTTGACCTGTATGGGCGCAGCGCCGCCTGAGGAGATGGGCGGAGCTGATATTACCGACTGGCAAGTCTATAGAGATCGCAGTATGCACGGTGGCCTGGGATATTCAAAGCAAAGGCTGATGAACATCTTCAGCCCGTATTTTGATGTGCTTGAATTGCGACAGATGTGTAAGCACTCCAAGGGCGATCTATTTGGTGAACCATTCCTTTGGGTAGGTCTGTTTCGCAAATGCTAGATAAGGCTTGTGCTGAAATATCTCTCAACGCGGTCCGGCATAACAGTAGCCACTCTGGCGCTGGGTCCGAGCTTTTTGACAAGCTGCATCGCCGCCCAAACGTTTGCTCCTGATGATGTGCCGACAAGCGCACCTTCTATGCTTGCGAGGCTTCGGGTAGTGTTAATGGCATCGTCGTCGGTTACGGTGATGACCTCGTCAATGAGTTCTACGTCCAGCACAGGAGGCACGAACCCATCACCTATTCCTTGAATCTGATGCAGCCCCGGCTCATGTCCGAGTAGGGCGGCAGAGTTTCTCGGCTCCACAGCCGCTATTCGCACATTGGGGTTCTTTTCCTTGAGAAACTTGGCAACTCCACCCAGAGTACCGCCGCTTCCAACACCGGCGCAATAGCCGTCTACGTGACCTTCCATCTGTTCCCATATCTCTACTGCGGTGGTCTTGTAGTGGATCTCAGGGTTGAGTGGGTTCACGAACTGCCCCATCAAAAACGAGTCGGGTATTTGGCGTCTGATGTCCTCAGCTTTAGCCACTGATCCTGCGATGCTCTCCTGGGCGGGGGTCTCGACTAATTCGGCTCCGAGTGCCCGTATGATCTTCTTGCGTTCCTCGCTCATATCCGACGGCATACATATTATGACCTTGTAGCCTTTAAGTCTGCCGACAAACGCCAGTGCAATTCCTGTATTGCCGCTTGTCGCCTCGACTATTGTAGAGCCCGGCTTAAGCTTACCGGTGATTTCAGCTTGTTCAATTATATACTTAGCGACCCTGTCTTTTACACTTCCCGCCGGGTTCAGAAATTCGGCTTTGGCCCAAACATTGCCGCCTGCTATCTTACACAGGTGCAGCATAGGAGTGTTTCCAACAAGATCGAGAATATTATCAACGCAAGCGCTGCGTGTATTTGTGTTCAATTACTACCTCCGGGTGAGTTTGCTCATGTATACCCAATATGCCTTAGCCGCAATCGGCTTCTATTCCTGCGCATCCATTTGCGAGAATATCTCCGCAACTGCCGATACCAGGCGGCTGTCCGCATCTTCGCAGAAGCCTGTCATCATCCCTTCAAACCAACGATAAGCCGTTGATGCGTAACCGCCCTGCTCATATTCCCACTTCGCTGGTATGTAGCAGTAGAGCCCGTTCGAGTAACCCACGAATGCGCAGACCGACGGCGACATATCTGCTTTAACAGCCAGCGCTATATCCGAATAAGGCTCGACGGGCACACCGACAAGGCTGAAGTCATTTATCTTTGCCGCGAATATCTCGACAGGAGTTGTTTTAGGGACCGAGTTGTTATGGATCGCATTTTTAAGATCGTTTGCCCATACCAGCATAGCCGACTCGATGCTTGTCTTCCCCGCCTCGCCTGCCTTAGCTATGGCCGACTCATACTCGGCTATCAGTCCAGCAAGTTCATCATCTGAGACAGGCTCAGCCATCGGCATATCTACTGTCCTGCTCAGAGTTTTGATCTTCACTGTGCAGACCTTTTGAGCGCTGCCTAGGAGTTCATCGGCTTTGCCTGCAAGCATATTACCGAATGCTTCGACGTCCTCAAATGTGCCGGTTCCCCAGCCCCTGTCGCGGTTTATTACAGGATCGGCGTCGCCTCCAGCTCCAGCCAGATACAGCCCGATGCCGCCTCTAGTCTCACTCAGTTTCCTGCAAGCCGCGCCCGGGAAGTCTCCCGAGAACAGCAAATTCTTGGGACCCATAGTGACCGCATGAGTAGAGAAGTTGATGAGGGTCGCTATGTTCGTCCCTGCCCAGGAGTCTACGCTAAAGACTATGAAATCCTCGTCAATAGTGCGAGTTTTATCCGCTCTGTTGTAACCGAAGCCTTCGATTTTTGACTTTGCGTATGAAAATGTAGCAGGTTCCAGCTTGCCCGGCAGTGTGCAGACAGCCTCGACAATCTTCTCCTTCGCCTTTGCGAGCCATTCGGGGTTGAGCACACCCATGACTCCACGTTGATACTGCGTGGCTGGGCCTGAGTGCGTGTGAGTGCCCGCGACCATAATTGCACTTTCCGGTATACCGGCACGCTGATGAATGCACCTGCGTATGTCGTTGACATCCTGTGTGCCAATACCGAGCAGATCACACGAGACAATTACAAAAAATACTCCATCGGCATCTATCATAAGTGCGCGAGCCATGATCGGGTCGTGCGTGCCCTCGGCGGGTTTGGTTCTGGCTCCGTAGCCGGTCATCCATACGCCCGGCCAAGGCTCAAGGTTTGTTTGTGTTGCCGATGCTCTAAATAGCGACATTACACTAATTCCCCCGCATTCTCACAGACTTTCCTGATTCCATTTGCCAGAGCGAGCACATTTTTCTCATCCGCCAGCAGCATTGTCTGCGGTATCCAGCACGTATCATTGCAGACTTCTTCACAGACAGGGCATTTTACGATGCTGTAATCGATCTTCCTGCCGTAATAAGGACATGAGAACGGGCAGTTCGCCGAGCCTTCTTTCTCCTGCCGGAACATCGTGTTCTTATACAGCGGCGTTGTATAACCCGGTGAGAGCTGGATCCCCTCAGCCTCGCAAGCCTCGATAAATCGTGCTCGCGATATACTCATATCAAGTCTGAACGGATAGAAATGATAACTGCGTCTTGTCATTCGGTTATCGTGTCGGGTCAGACGAATCCCCGGTGCATCATTGAGCACATCCTCGATTATCTGTACGCTTTGCATACGCTTGATTATCTGTGATTCAAGCCTGGTGAGCTGCGCCAGAAGTATTGCGGCCTGAAACTCAGTCAGCCTGAGATTGGAGCCGATTACATGATGCTCGTACCACGCGCCTGTCTTGGAGCGTCCACAGTTAGTGATGCTGCGGCACGCGTCTGCGATCCGTTCATCGTCGGTGAGCATGATTCCACCCTCGGCGCTGTTGATGTTTTTCGATGCCTGAAAACTGAACACCCCGCAGTGACCGATAGCGCCGACCCCTTTTCCTTTCCACTGACTGCCCCAGGCGTGGCATGCGTCTTCGATCAAATACAGATCGTGTTCGCGGGCAATTTTCCAGAGCCTGTCCATATCGGCGACATACCCGCCCAGGTGCACTGGTATAATAGCTTTTGTTTTATCAGTGACTTTGCGCTTGACATCTTCCGGGTCTATGCAAAATGTGTCCGGCTCGATGTCAGCAAATATCGGGATTGCGTTGACTCGCAGCACTGCGCTTGCGGTTGCCATAAACGTATACGGCGGGACTATCACTTCATCGCCCGCGCCGATTCCCAGCGCATCGAGTGCCGCTTCGAGGGCGGTGGTTCCGCTAGTGGCCGTCACCCCGAATTTCGCGTTTTGAAACCCGGCGTATTTGCTCTCAAATTCTTTGACCTTCTCGCCGTACCACCATTTACCCGATTCAAGCACTTCCAGCAGTGCGGTTCGCTCTTCATCTCCATGTACAGGCCAACTTGGCCACTGGCAGTTACAGGACTTTTCTGCCCCGAATATTGCAAGCTCAGACATTTATTCCTCCAGCAGAATTACTCAATATCAAATGCAAGATTGACTGCGCATTTGGTCAGTCGATCCTTTATCTTAAGACGATCATTATTATCCAGGCTAAATTGATCTATATCGACTTCGTATAATCCCAGCGAACCGCGCATTGGAAATGGCTTAATTTTCTGCACATTAGTTAGTATCCATGCGAAGCATTCGGGATATAGCTGACCGCAGCAGGCAGAAGCCACATGTTCCTGGCGCATCGGTTGGCAATCAGCTATATCAACTATTGCCAGTGCACAACCTGCGGGTTCGATATCAGGCCTTTTTGAGGATACGATCAGCACCGGACCTCTATATTTTGTAGGCCAAGTGCGAAGTTCGACGGTTTTTTCACCCGATGCAATTTTGTTTGCTGCGGGCTGCTTAACTGAAAGCGCTTTCATTACCCTAACTTTCTTGAATCTCAAATGCTTTTATTCTATCCGCCAGATCGGGCGACAGCTCCACCTCAATGCGCACCCCTTCCGGCAGATATTCCTGCGCCAGCACTCGGCCTCTGTCGTGGCACATCGCCAGCAGATCGCCGCGGTCATAAGGCAGAAGAGCCTCGATCCGGTTCATCATCTCGCCAATAACCTTGCATAACAGCCGGTGCAGGTATTTCACTCCATCGCCTGTGCCCGCGGACATATAGCACGAGTCAGGTATCTCTGCAACCATTCTCCTGAGCTCATATTGATCCTTTACCAAATCGCTCTTGTTGAAGACCGTAATGATCGGTTTGTCCTCAATATCCAGTTCGGCGAGCACTTCAATGACAGCGACATATTGCTGTTTGAAGAACGGATGAGCCACATCGACCACATGTATCAGAAAATCCGCATCGACTACCTCTTCAAGTGTTGCGCGAAACGCCGCAATTAGGCCATGCGGCAACTTGCGCAAAAAACCGACTGTGTCCGATAGTATAATCGAGCACTGGCCCTCCATGTCGACCCGCCTCGTCGTTGGGTCGAGTGTTTCGAATAACCTCGCATTCGCAGAGACGTCGGTTCCCGCCAGCAGGTTCATGAGAGTGGATTTACCAGCGCTGGTGTAGCCGACCAGTGAGGCATTGGGAACCATGAGTTTGCGCCTGGATCGTTTTTGGACTTTGCGGTGCTGAACGACTTCGTCAAGCTCATCGCGCAGTACCGATATCCGTTTACGCACGCGCCTGCGGTCTGTTTCAAGTTTGGTTTCACCCGGCCCGCGTGTTGCGATCCCACCCGCGCTGCCGCCGCCGATACGTGACATCGACGTGCCCTGTCCGGTGAGCCTCGGGAGCAGATATTGGAGCTGAGCAAGCTCGACCTGCAGGTTTCCTTCGCTTGTGCGGGCGCGCTGAGCAAATATGTCGAGGATGAGCTGTGTGCGGTCGATCACTTCACACTTGGTCGCGTCGCCGACATTTCGCTGTTGGGTAGGGGAGAGGTCTTCACCTATTATTACGACCGACGCGTCAGAGTCTGTCGCGCGCAGATAAGCCTCCTCTGCATTGCCCTTGCCTATATAGAAACGCGGGTCAGGGTCATCGCGGCGGATATGCATCTCATCGGCGATCTCAATACCGGCGCTGTCCACGAGTTCGCGCAGCTCTTCGGTATTGGCGTCGGCTTCCCAGCGGTCCTTGGGATCAATGACCACGAGAAGTGCTTTATCGGTTGTGCTGATATCATTAAGAAGCACTAGATATTCCAACCATATGCGCTAGCCTCAAGCTCACGCCCGCCAATGGTGAGGGTTTTACGCCTTATAAAGCGGCCGTTTATGTGCTCGTAGAACCAGCGCGATTTGTTTTCCGTAAGCACCCAAATAACCATGCCTTCGGTGCCGTCTGCCATGAATCTCTCAGCAACTTTATCGAACAGAGCCTTACCTATACCCCTGCCTTGATATTCTTGCAAAACGTATATGGCATAGAGTTCGCCCTTATGGATCGGATCGCCATCTCTTTCGGGTCCTGCATGAGCAAAACCAATGATACTGCCATCGTCGCCGACTGCCACGAACGTAAAGCAATTCTCTTCAGCCAGCCCGATTTTCCATCTAACCTCTGAGCGTTCATAGCTCAAGTTATCGAGGTGATCATCATCCACCAAGCCGCGGTAAGCGCTTCGCCAAGTATCTACACCCACTTTAGCAATGCTTGCCGCATCTTCAATTGTTGCCGGTCGGATAAGCATGTCGTTTTGATTGGAATATCTCAGTTTAGGCAGTGAAGTCTTCTTCGGCGAAATGTCTATCATATGCCAGAGCCTTGATGATGGCAGAATCACGCATCACTACAAAAGAAGCACAATCGACGAGGCTCGGTCCATTCTTTCCATATGCCAGCATTGCAGCAGTCGCAGATGCATGGGCTTTCTGATCGACCCAGATTACCATCATCAGAGGCAAGAGGCTATCTAGAAAACTACGCATTGCATCATCGCCCAGTCGATTTCTGACAAGAGCGCATGTTTCTACAACCACATAGTTGGACGTACACAGCCTAACAACATCATCGTCCAGCAGAGCGTTCCAATCGGCAACGGCTCTATCGTGATTCTTGTCCGTGCTTGATAGCACTGCGTAAAATGCGGATGTGTCGATGAATACGCTATTCATGCTCCAAATGCCTCGGACAGATAACGATCATGGTTTTCAGACACGTCCGATTGGCTGTCCTGATAAGCGCCAAATACCGCGCGGGCTTTAGCTTTCATCTCGTCCATGTCAGGCAGCGATTCACTGGCAAGCGTATTGTCCACCGACCGACGTATAATCTCCGCCACCGATACCCCTTTTTGGCCTGCAATCTTCTTAAGCCTCTGATACTGTTTTTGGGTCAACTGTATCTGAGTTCTTACCATAGTGATCTCCTGTGATTACAGAATTTACTACATGATATCATGCCCAGTGAGTGCACGAATAGAAAAACTCAAAATTCGGAGTTCGAAATTCAGAATTTAATTTTTAGGCTCTTGATCCGCCGCACAGCCTCGGTCATGCGGTCGCCGTCTTTATCTCCAAGCACCGTGAGCGACATCCGGACGTATCCTTCGCCGTAACTGCCGTAGCTGTTACCCGGAATCACAAGCACTCCGGCGTCCTTAAGCAGCATCTTTGCGAACTCAGTGGAAGTATATCCATCGGGTACTTTTGCCCACACATAGAGCGACGCCTTGGGCTTTTTGAGGTTCCATCCCAGAGCATTGAGCCCGTCGACCAGAATGTCTCTTCTCTTACTATATAGATCGAGCATGCTCTTATTAGAAACATTTTCCAGAGCAAATGCAGCGGCGAGCCCGATAGGTTGGAACTGCCTCGAATCGACATTGGTCTTGAGCTCGTTCAGCGCTCCGACAAGTTCGCTGTTACCTGCGCCAAAGCCTATTCTCCAGCCTGTCATATTGAATGTCTTGGAGAGAGTGTTCATCTCAATGCAGTAGTCTTTTGCTCCGGGAACCTGCAGGATACTGGGCGCTTTATAACCATCGTATGTGACTTCCGAATATGCCAGATCGCTGCAGACAGCTATGTCGTATTGCCTTGCAAATTCGACGACATCTTTATAAAAGTCAAGATCAGCCACGGCGCCGGTCGGGTTGTTCGGGTAGTTAATGAACATCAACTTTGCGGCCTTGGCTTTATCAGTCGGTATGGCGGTGAGGTCAGGCAGGAAATTGTTCTTTTCGAGCAGAGGCATAGGCACAGGCTCGCCGCCTGCCATAGCCGTATTTACCCAGTAGACGGTGTAACCCGGGTCAGGCACAAGACTTACGTCGCCCGGGTCGATCATAGTCCAGCAAAGATGAGCAAGTCCGTCTATCGAGCCGATAAGCATTACCGTCTCGCTGCATGGGTCGATATCCACGCCAAAGCGCTTTTTATACCACCTTGCCGCTGTTTCCATAAGTGCGGGGCAGCCGACTTCAGACTCGTCATACCTGTGATATTCAGCTTCTCTCGCCGCTTCACAGAGCCTGTCTACTATTGGTTCAGGTGTAGGCTGGTCCGGGTCGCCGATTCCAAGGTCTATAATGTCTCTGCCCTCAGCCATGACCTTGGCTTTCAAACGTGATATCTCCATGAACAGATAGGGCGGTATTTTGCCCAGTCTCTTTGCTTTTTTCAACTTACTAACTCCATTTTATTTGTATTTCTTTGATTCTCCGCACAGCTTCAGCCATTCTGTCGCCGTCCATGTCGCCTGAAACGGTAAGCGACATGCGTACATAACCCTCGCCGTATTCTCCATATCCGTTGCCGGGGATTACGAGCACACCGGCATCGGTGAGCAGCTTTTTTGCGAAATCAGCCGAAGTATAGCCTTCCGGCACTTTTGCCCATACGTAAAGTGATGCGATCGGCTTCTTTACCTTCCAACCCAACCCATTGAGACCATCAATCAATATGTCTCTTCTCTTTTTATACAGATCGAGTGTAGGCTGGTTGGACACATTCTCCAGAGCATATGCTGCGGCGATGTCTATTGCCGGGAACTGCCGTGAATCGATGTTCGACTTCAGTTTATTCAGATGCGTGATCAGATCTTCGTTTCCTACCGCAAACCCGATCCGCCACCCGGTCATGTTATACGTTTTCGAGAGCGAATGCATTTCAATTACCACATCTTTGGCTCCATCGGCTTGAAGCATACTCGGCGCTCTATAACCGTCATATGTTACTTCCGAGTATGCCAGGTCGCTGCAGACCGCAATATCGTATTGCTTCGCAAAGCGCACCACATCGTTATAAAAATCGAGCGTTGCAGTTGCGCCTGTCGGGTTGTTCGGGTAGTTCAGGAACATGAGTTTGGCCTTCTTGGCGACATCCGTGGGTATGTCATCAAGAGAGGGCACAAACCCGTTTTTCTCAAGCAGCGGCATCTGATGGATATTGCCGCCCGCCATAAGTGTATTGACCTTATAGACAGTATATCCGGGGTCAGGAACAAGGCTGATATCGCCGGGGTTAATCATTGCCCAGCACAGGTGAGCAAGCCCATCTTTTGAACCGAGCAGAAGCATAGCCTCCGACTTTGGGTCGATGTCGACATTGAAGCGTTTCTTATACCACCTGGAAGCAGCTTCGAGAAAAAGCGGCCAGCCGGCCTCGGTCTCATCATAGCGATGTGTTTCCGGGTCGTTCGCGGCCTTGCAGAGCCTGTCGATCACAGCCTGCGGGGTGGGCTGATCGGGGTCGCCGATTCCAAGATCGACAAGGTCTTTACCTTCGGCGACTGCCTTTGCCTTTAATCGAGATATCTCACCGAACAGATATGGCGGTATAAGGTCAAGTCTCTTTGCTCTTTCCATGCTTTCTCCTATGCTGTGAAAAGTTCGCGATTTGAAATCGCTGGTTTCTTTTCCGGTCGCGATCCAGATATCGTGCCCGAACCTACTCTGAACGGATTCAGCTTTATCCCTCCAGGAATCTTTCCTGGAGGGATAACAGAATTACGTTTTATGCAAAACGCCGCCCGGCAGTCTGCCGAACGGCGCTTTTAATTTCTAAATTGCTTTCGGCTATCCCTCAGTAATCCACTTCTTGAACTCAGCCGGTATTACCTTCCCCTCAAAGACTTCTTCCGCGGGGCCGGTCATATAAACTTTGTTGTCGCCGAGCCATTCTATGAACAGGTCTCCGCCCCTGAGGTGGACGGTTACCTTTTTCTGCACTTTGTCATTTAGCATGGATGCGACAGCCGACGCGCATGCGCCGGTTCCGCATGCTAGAGTCTCGCCTGCTCCGCGCTCCCATACGCGCATCTTGATCTCCTGCTGGTTCAAGACTTCTATGAACTCAACATTTGTCCGCTGCGGAAACGACGAGTGGTTTTCCACCTCCGGACCGATCTTCTCTACCGGGACCTCGTCTACATGGTCTACGAACGTTATGCAGTGCGGATTTCCCATCGACACGCATGTGATCTCGATTTTCTTTCCGGCGATCTTAAGCGGTTCGGCGATTACCCTGTCGGCTGCCGTGCCCTTCATTGGGATTTCAGACCGCAGCAGCCCCGGCTCGCCCATGTCCACGCGCACTGTCTGCACTTTGCCACCGGCCGCATTGAGCTTCAAGGTCTTGACTCCGCCTAGAGTCTCTACAGTCATGACGACGTCAGTGTGAAACTTTCGGTCAAATAAATATTTTGCGAAGCATCGGATTCCATTACCGCACATCTCGGCTTCACTGCCGTCCGGGTTAAACATGCGCATGTGGAAGTTAGCGGTGCGCGAGGGCAGGACGAGAATAATCCCGTCTCCTCCGACGCCAAAATTGCGGTCACAGGCGTGTTTTGCAATAGATGGGAGTTGCTCTTCCGGTATTATTTCTTTTGCGCCGTCAATCACAACAAAATCATTACCGGCGCCATGCATCTTTGTAAATCTCACAGTTCTCGTTCCTGATTGTTAGTTTTTTTAATACTTATCTCTCCAGGTATCCTGAATCATACTATGGCCTCCAGGTAAGGTACCTGGAGGCATTAAAAGCCTTTTTTAGATTTCACAAGTCGAAATTCAGAATATCTAGGAGGTTTCTTCTTCGGCAGCAGTACCGCGCTCATCACGAGGTGCAAGCTGTACGAACTTGAGCGGGACCACTGACGCCATTGCGTGCTTATATACAAGCTGCGACGGTTTGCCCGGCGTTTCGAGGACCAGTGTAAACGAGTCGAACCCGCGAACCAGCCCCTTAAGTTGCACACCGCTTGTGAGGTAGATAGTGACGGGAATGTTTTCTTTTCTAACCTGGTTCAGGAACGTGTCCTGCAGGTTCATCTGCGCCTTGTTCATTTGTCTAAGGACTCCTTTATTATTAGTGACACCTCTGCGGCGGTTCGTCCACCCACATCAATCCATTGAACTCGCGGGTCGGCACGGAACCAAGTGTATTGCCTCTTGGCAAACCGTCTGGTGTTCTTTTTGAGGAGTTCGACGGTCTCGTCAAAGCCCCGTTTTCCTCCCAGATAGCCGGCTATTTCCTTATAGCCCAGGCCCTGCATCGCGGTCGTGTTTGGGTCGACTCCCATTTCCATGAGCCGCGAGACTTCCTCGACAAGGCCGGTTTCTATCATTATATCCACGCGCTGCTCTATTCGCGCGTAAAGCTTCTTGCGGTCCATCATGAGACCGAAAAAACGAACGTCAGAATAACGAGACTGACGCCTGGAATCTGCATCAAAGATATCCGAGGGTCTGGAGCCTGTCTGCTCATAAATCTCCAGCGCTCGTATTACTCTTTTCAGGTTGTTAGGATGAATTCGCTGTGCCGACGCCTGATCGACCTTCGCGAGCAGGCCGTGCACGTATTCATTACCATATAGACGCGCCTGTTCAACCATCTTTTGCCGAAATTCTTGATTGTCGGCGGGAATCGACGTGTCCAGCCCGTCTATAGCAGCCCGCACGTATAGCCCGCTGCCTCCCACCACCAATGCCGGTGGGTTCCTACGGACTATATCGTCTATCGCATCATGCGCAAGCTGCTGAAACTCGCCCACGTTAAATGACTTTGCCGGGTCGGACACATCTATAAGATGAAATCGAGCGCGTGACTGTTCCTCGGCGGTCGGTTTGGCAGTCCCGATGTCCATACCTTTGTATACGGCCATCGAGTCTGCCGAGACAATCTCTCCGCCGATAAGCGTCACAAGTTCTATCGCCACAGCCGTCTTACCCACTGCTGTGGGTCCGACTATCGCGATCACATCGCTCAATGTGTCTGCCACCCTTGCATATGTTGATCATAAAAGTATAACATATCATCACGAAAACGCGAACCCCAATCAAGCGAGGTAAGAAAATGGCTGAGGGCGGAGAGTGGAGAGCAGAGAGCCCAGACTCCAAATACTCATTCTTAGCGGAGAGCCAAAAGGCATGCCTTGATTCCAATAAGTACGAGCCATATCGGGAGGGCGAACCTCCTGCTGAACCGAAAATTTCGGGCAAATGAGCATTCTCAAAGAGTGGGATACAAAAAGAGTATGAATTCGGGCGTCTGATATTTTGGAAATGACAATATTGATTGTTACAAAGGTGTGGAGGCATATCATGCGCATCAAGCAAACTGGCAAGATCAGTATCGGCTGGACGGTCGCACTTTCTCTGATAGGGCTTTTACTTTTGGCAGTTTTGATATTTGCGTTCAAGATAGCCGGGGCAGGGCAGCAGGTAAAGGCTGAATTAGCGGCGATTGCGGCAAAAGGCGAGCCTGTGGACGTATCCCAACTTGGCGGCTCTCCTGTTCCTGCCTCACAAAATGCAGCTAATGACTACGCCTCGGCATTTGCAATCCTTTCCGCTCCTAGTGCAGATGCATATAAGACGAAATATGAAAAACTGTTTGATTCAGCATCCAAACCGTTCACTCGATTGCAATGGGAAGAAACTGGCCAAGCGGCCAAGCATTTCGAGTCTGTTGTGCCGTTAGTTGAGCGAGCGATATCCAAACCGGTGTGCAAGTTTCCAGTCAATTGGTCGAGCGGGGTAGGGGCATTATTTCCTCATCTGGTTAGGCTCCGGGAGCTGAGCAGATATATGTCAGCACGTGCAGTTGTTGCGGCGCACAACGGTGAGGCAAAAGAGTGTGCTGAAGCGTTGAAGATGAGTATTTGTATATCAGACTCGATCCGCGATGAGCCGACGCTGATCGCGTTGCTTGTGCGCAACGCAATGTTGAGAATAAGCACCAGCGCACTGCGAAAAACGATGAATGAGATCACATTTAATGAATCTCAGGCAAAATCAATTGACAATGCTCTTGCCAAGATAGACCTGGCGTCGCATTCTACGTGTGTCATGATTGGCGAGAGAGCGATGGGCATCTGGTGTTTTGATCAGGTGCGTTCAGTGGGCTACCGCGGGCTCATGGGTTCGTCCGGTTCCGCATCGGCTGCAGGCAACAATGTGATGATGAAGACTTTCATTAACCAAGATGAATTATATTATCTGAGAATGATGAAGTCAGAGATAGAAAATGTTTCATTAACCTACAGAGAGGTTAAAGCAAGGCATATATCTCCTTCGTTTAATCCGCCGCATTATGCAGTGATGTCGGCGCTGCTCACACCTGTATATGGTCGTGTTCGTAAATTACGCGATGCAGCCACTGCCGACATATCATGTGCCCGTGTCTGTTTGGGACTGCAAGCTTATAAAAGCAGATTCGGCTCATATCCGGCCACGCTTAATGAATTACGTTCAAAACTCAAATGGCAACTGCCGATTGATCCGTTCAGCGGAAAGAACCTTGTCTATAAGCGCCAAGGCAAAGGTTTTTTTCTATATAGCCTTGGTCCGAACATGAGAGATGACGGCGGATGTCCTTGTCCCGCAAATTCTTCCGGTTCTACGACCGGTGACATTGTCTGGCAAATAGTGAAATGACGAATATCTCCGCGGTTGAAACTGCTGCCACGAATTGAGATCGGCGCGATATCCGGTCTCGACAGCTAAAAAACTCTGCGATTTCAAATCACAACTGCGCAGCCTTTCGGGTGCATTCCAAAGTAATGGTAATTTCAACATTATGCTGCGCGGAACGACGGTTATTACTTTTAATGGGTTATCACATACCTGAGTTCCCGCAGCTACAGCGCGCATTTACTGCGGGAATTGATGTTTATCCAAATTAATTGCGCTAGCGAAAGCTGCCATTCCCACAGAATACCTTGATTGTGGGATGCACCCGATTGCCCAGCCTTTCCTCTTCCTTGACCGGTAGTGCTCAAACCGATATAATTAAGGTATACAAATTGATCGGAAGAGGGCCTCATATTGAGCAACATTGCGCGGGAACTAATCCCTGTAAATATTGAAGACGAACTGAAGCGCTCCTATATGGATTATGCGATGAGCGTAATCATATCGAGAGCGCTTCCTGATGTAAGGGACGGCCTAAAGCCCGTCGAACGGCGGATCTTCGCTGCGCTAAACGATCTGCACCTCGGGCCATCGGCTCAGCACAGAAAGTCAGCCAAGCTTACCGGTGAGGTCATGGGTAATTACCATCCGCACGGCGATGTTGCCATATACATGACAATGGTCCGAATGGCGCAGGACTTCAACTCGCGCTATCCTATGATCGACGGTCAGGGTAATATGGGTTCGATTGACCCCGATCCTCCGGCGGCTATGCGATATACCGAGATGAGGATGTCGCCGTATGCAGTCGAACTGCTCGACGATCTCGAAAAAGATACTGTCGACTGGACAGACAATTACGACCAGACCCGCATGGAACCGATAGTCCTGCCCGGTAAGTTTCCGAATTTGCTGGCAAACGGCGCTCTGGGGATCGCGGTCGGTATGGCGACAAAGATTCCACCGCAAAATCTCACCGAAATATGCGATGGCCTGAGCTATCTGGCCGATAATCCTGATGCTAGCGTTGAGCAGCTCATGCAGTTTGTCAAAGGTCCGGACTTCCCTACATCCGGTCTGATCCTGGGCACCAAGGGTATCCGTAGCGCATATGAGACGGGCCGTGGTCAGATCGTTATGCAGGCCGAGACCAATATCGAGGTCCTGGAGGGCGGCAAGTCCGCGATTGTGGTCACTGAGCTGCCGTATCAGTGTTACAAGAAGCCTCTCATCGATAAAATAGCCCAGCTCGCGAAAGAGCGCAAGATCGACGGCGTCACCGACATATTCGACTACTCCGACCGCACTGGAATCCGAATCCAGATCGAGCTTAAGCGAGACGCGCATCCACGCAAGGTCCTAAACTTCCTTCTGAAGCACACCGACCTGCGCAAGACATTCGGTGTGATCATGCTTGCCCTTGTGGACAACACGCCGAGGATTCTTACTCTCAAGCAGGTGATGCAGCACTATATCGACCACCGCTACGACGTAATCGTCCGCCGCACTAAGTTCGACCTCAGGGCGGCTCTGCGCAGGGCGCATATTCTCGAGGGTTTGCGTATTGCGCTGGACCACATGGACGAGATCATTCGGATCATACGCGCTTCGGCAAACAGCGAGGTTGCGCGCATTCAGTTGATGAGCAAGTTCGGCCTCTCACAGATTCAGGCTGATGCAATTCTGAATATGATGCTCAGGCAGCTCACCGCTCTGGAGCGCGACAAGATCGAAGAAGAGTACAAAGACCTGCTCAAGAAAATCGCGGCTCTCGAAGATTTGCTCTCCGATCCGCAAAAGATTCTTGATGTGATCAAGGCCGATCTCAAATATCTTAAAGACAAATACGGCGACGCGCGTAAGACCCGCATAGTGGCGATGGAAGCCAACGAGATCGGCGATGAGGATGTCATTCCTGATGAGGAAACTATCATCACCATCACCCGCGACGGCTATATTAAGCGCGTCCCTATCGATACCTACCGTGCTCAGAAGCGGGGCGGCAAGGGCATAATCGGCGCAACTGCCAAAGAAGAGGACAAGATGGCCCATCTGTTTGTGGCCACTACGCATCATTACATCCTCTTCTTTACGGACCGAGGCCGGGTATATCGGCTCAAAGCCTATGAGATTCCGCAGACCTCGCGGCAGGCTATGGGCACGGCTATCATAAACCTGATATCAATAGAGCCTGGTGACAAGATCACAGCAACCATTGCGGTCCGCGACATGGAGCAGCAGGGCTATATGGTCATGGCAACTGAGATGGGTGAGGTCAAGAAGACCGATCTGGCTGAGTTCCACAACCTGCGATCTAATGGCCTGCGTGCGTTCGATATAGAAGAAGGCGATTCGCTGAAGTGGGTTGGCGTCTCCAACGGCGATAACGAAGTTGCGCTGGTCACTGCCGGGGGTATGTCCATTCGCTTCCACGAGAAAGACTTACGGAGCGCGGGACGTGCGGCAGGCGGCGTGAGAGGCATTAAGCTTGCGAGTGATGACAAGGTTGTCGGTATGACACTTGCTCGCGACGACTGCGAACTGCTGGTAGCTACCGAAAAGGGCTTCGGTAAGCGCACACCGCTGGATATGTATCGCAAGCAGACCAGGGGCGGCAAGGGCATCAAAACGATGAACCTGAGCGATAAAACAGGGCGAATCGTGGAGACCGCCGTGGTAGACAATACGGACAAAATCGTCATAATCACCACCCATGGAATCATGCTCAAAATAAGAGTGCAGGAAATTCGCTCATGCGGTCGCAGCACTCAGGGTGTCAAATTGATCAATCTCACTCATGGCGATACCGTGAGCAGTCTGGCGAGAATACCAAAAGCAGAGGCTCCTGAGGAAACGCTTAAGCCAAAGCTCAAGCCTAAGAAGTCGAAAGTCGACCTTGTAGATGATATGGAAATGGAAGAAGATGTCATCGAAGATGTTGATGATATCGAAGAGGAAGAGACCGAAGAGGAATCCGAAGAGTAATTGGTAGAATCAAGCCCCTGGGAAACTGGGGGCTTTTACAGTTGTTTCGGGAGACCCTGAAGCTGTCTCAGAATGCTTCGCTAAGATACGAAGAATTATTGAAACACATTCCAAGTTCCCCGATTCGGCGACAACACAAGTGTATAAATCTATCAATGCTGCTAAAACAGGCAACCAATGACGAAATTGCCGCCTTACCTATGCATTTTAATAGGTTGTGGACCAGAAATATCAGCGCCATCTCAGCAGTTGCGCCATTTACCCCGCGCAAAAGAAACTTCCTGAATCCTCTGTTGTGCTTTACCTGACCAAATACCGGCTCAATTATTTGTTTGCGCAGTCCGTAGAGGGTCTTACAACCAGGCCTGCTCATTTTCTCCCGCATCCGGTGGTAAAATCTTTCTTTACAGCTAATGGATACCCGACGACTTCCGCGACCCGATTTTACACACCGGTTTCTAAACGAACAACTTACACATCCGTGCGCACTATATAATCGATATCTGCCACTGCCACATTGATATTCACCTGCAAAGTTCAGTTCACGTCCCGCCGGACATATAAGCACATCACGCTCATCATCAGCAAGAAAACATTTGCTGTCGAAGAGATTATTTTTATCTGTCTTTCCTAGCTTTCTGCTTTGCGCTATAAGCGCGTCCTGACCCATATCTGCAAAAGCCAACAGAGTTTTCTCATCACAATAACCAGTGTCTGCCAAAGCCATCACAGCAGACATACCACAGTTCGTCTTCACCTCGGCCAACATCCCGGGCAACTGACCGTGATCATTCTCCGAGTTCGTTACTTGCATTCCCAATACTACTTGATGCTCACTGTCAACGGCTGCCTGAACGTTAAAAGCTGGTCTGAACCCATCCCTGGTCTTCATCAAGCGGCAATCCGTGTCAGAAGAAGATATGAGCTTGGAATTGCTCGCATTCAGCTTCTTTTTGAGTTCTTCTAAAGCTTCTTTACGCTTCTTCGCATCACGCAGATGCTCGGGAATCTTTCTGCCATTTTGTTCACCAAACTTGGCATCTTCATTTGCATCCACATCATCCGCTTCTTCCAAAATCTTGCGAGCTGCCTCAAGTTCCTTATCTATACGCTTCCGATCATAAAGTGACCTCTTAGAAGCGTTTGCTGACACCTTTGTGCCATCAAACGCAGCTATGTTCAGATTCAGCAGGCCTAAAGACTTACACAATCTTACACTGTCGGCGAATAGCCTGCTCAAAGACTCGAACTTCTCTTTTCGGAATCGCGCAATGGTATGGAAATCGGGCTTCAAACAACCAGCCAGCCACATATATCGAACATCACTTGCCAACAATTCTTCTATCTTCCGGCTGCTCCTTATTCCATTGGAATAGGCAAATACAAGAATCTTAGCCATAACCTTCGGCGGATAGGCCGGTGCTCCACGTTCCACATAGGTGTCCTCCAGAATCTTCCAGTCTAAACTATCCATTACCTCAGATAAAGCACGCACCTCATTATCTTCCGATATCATATCATCCAGACTTGGAGACATAAGCCATATCTGCTTCGGGTCCTGTGGCATTTCCTTGAATCGCGGCATTACATCAATCCTCCCATATAGGAGTTCGACAACTATACCGCAAATTCATGTCTCTTCGCTTATTCTTTTTGAGACAGCTTCTTCGTCCGCGAAGCATCCGAAAATTTTACCCTTCCATAATAACAGTACGACAACTTGGCCAAAATGTAGTTAACGGACCATGGTATTTTAGTTAAATGTTGTTCACGGGTTGTGAATGGGTTATGAGAATAGGTAGGTTGAAGCCCGGCGGGTGAATTCGCGGAGTGTCCCTTCGGATACATGTGGCGTCAGAATAAGTAGATAAAATAAATCCCCCGGACACCTGCCGAGGGATTTTAGTGTTTTTGTTAGTGCAATCTGCTTACGCGCCTTTTCTCTTTATGAGGAACCCAAATGCGCCCACTCCAAAGCTTGCTAGAGCCAAAAGGCTTGATGGCTCGGGCACTGGTGTCATTTCTGTCGTGAACGCTACAAGCCCTGATATATCGTCGCCCGTGCCCGTAGCCAGACTATTGGTCCATGAAGTTGCACCCACATATTCTCCCCCCGCGCTGCTGTACCACAGCAGGCTGCCGTCCGCGGACGCAGCGCATTGGAAGTCAACGCCCCCATCTGTCCCAAGGTCCTTGGTGGTCCAAGTAGTAATAGCGCCGTCAATAAGCATCGTCCTCCTGGCCTGCAGCGTTCCGCTTGTTGTGCGCCCTATCATTGCCAGGTAATCGATAGGCCCTGAGGTGTATGTAATGATGTCCGTGGGGACAAAACCTGCCAGTTGTGTCGGAGTATCGACAGTATTTGCCGAGATGCTGTATCTGCTCAAAGCGGCGCTGTTTGTGCCGACATTGTTATAGACTTCACTGACAACATACGCATAACCGCTTTTAGCGGCGACTGCCACCGGATATCGTGGGTAATTGGTGCCGCTCTGAAGCGATATTGTAGTTCCGACACTCCCGCCCGCAAGTGTTGTAATATTGCTTTGATCGTCAACATCATTCCTATGCTTGCTGATAATGACTGCGGAGTTATCTGATGTGGCAACATCCATCAGAGGCGCATAACCTGTGCCGATTGTGCGCACATGTGCCGTGTCCGACAGAGATGACATATATGCGTAAGCTGAGCTTGTGCTCGATCCGTCGGTTACATAGATTCCTCCATTGGAATCCACTGCGACTGAATTGGCATATGATATCCCGCTCATAGATATTGATGCCTCTTCTGTGACTCCACCGCCGGCGAGTGTAAACGCGCGCAGTGAGCTGCCGCCGCTGCCTACTTCTGTTACCAGTATCTTATTGCCGTATGTTGCAATCGAGCGTGCCCAACTGCTATCCCCAAGATCGAATATCTTTTTATAGGACATACTGGAGCCGCTCACTCTCACTTGATATAGCTTAGATGAGCTTACCGCGACAGCATACTGCGCAGCCACTGCTATGCCGCAGGTTGCGATCAGCAGTGTGGCAGCCAAAAATAGTCCGATTATTCTTTTTTTCATCAATATTGCTCCTGTCACGTGTTGTGCGCCATTCACATGTATAGTGTGCACAATCCGTGCCAATACTGTATTGATGAGTTATCCTGTTTCAAACTTCCAATTTCTTACTTCCAGCCTCTAACATGGTATAATGTGTGGCTGCCATATATGCCCGGTAACGGAACAATTGATATATAGGCTAAGTCGAAATAAGTGGAATTTCATAGGCAAGTGCATGTGGAGGGCCTGATGAAGGGAAGCAAAGCGCGTTTTCTTATCCCAATAGTTATCATAACAGTCTGGGTAGTCATTTTGGCGAGTACCGGACGTGCGGACACAGTGTCGGAACCATGGCCTGTGTGGCCTGAGTTCCATGCGGATATGATGCATATAGGCCGCAATCCTCACTCGAACGATCTGGAGAACCCCGCCTCGCTCGATGTGATCTGGGTCTTTCCGCGTCCCGATGCGAATTATGCCACTGAAGCGGATACCGCTATAGATGACGCTGCCCCGGAAAAGGGCGTCAGTTGGTTCAAGACGTACTATGGATTATGGAATGAGGCAACAGCCGAAGATGCATGGGATTACAGCTATGTATCGGACACAGCCGAAGATGATTACGCCGACAATACCGAAACATATAGTTACCATTATTTGGGCGCTGTCTCATCGAGTTCTACTGGTAAAACGGACGAAGCTATCTGGACATTCCCCTACGGTGATTCCAACAGACCGAGCGTGTCGCTCGGTTACTACTACGTATATGTGTGGGTCCCGACGGTCACCATCACTGATACTTTTACATTCACTAAAAACGCGATCTATACGGTCTACGACGACACCGGCAGCACCCAGGTCACTTTCGATCAGTCAGACGGCGGTTCCTGGCAGCTCTTGACCGATAAACAGTTTTCATTCAGAGATAAGACCAAGACCAGCAATTACAAAGTCGTTCTCTCAAACGTGACCGGCGATACCAGTGTCAGCGGCGTTCGTGTTGCAGCCGACGCGGTCAAGTTCGTCAGGGGCACCGGTATGGAGATATACTCTTCTCCGGTAAGCGCTACGGTTAAATATGACATGGTTCATGATCCCAGTAAGACCTATGACACTACTCAGCAGGGCTATAACGGCAAGTCTCCTGTGGTCTACATCGGCACTGTCGAGCAGCCGTTATCAAACTACAAAAATGCTCCCGAAACGGGGGCAGTGTATTGTGTAAACTCCGTAACACCCATCAACGATACGCTTGCCAATAACCCGCAATACAAGGAGCTTTCGGAGAGGCTCGGCACCGCTATCTGGCGCTATCCATCGCGTGTGCTTGCACCTGGTGAAGAAAAGCCTTCTTGGGAGCCTGATCGTGCTGATTTCAGTGTTCGCGATCCTCTCGAAGGCCCGGTAGAGGGCGGGTTTTATTCCACACCTACTTTGGCTCATGTGCTGATAGGTGACGAGCCCACCCTTGTGTGTTTTATGACGGGCTGCGACAGGCAGATCTACGCTTTGGATGCCACAACAGGTAAGCTTCTATGGAAGGGCCCCGGCCAGACTGTCGGTGAGCAATGCAGCATTGGTGGCGGATGGAAAGAAATTACCTGTCGAGATGATGCCTTCGGCGGCAACATTTGGTATGCCACTTCTTCCACTGCCACTACAAACTGGCCATTCTATGGTACTTTGGACTCTACAAGAGATGGCCGCGGCGACGGCTGGTCATACAGCGTATATGCCTGGATACCTCCGGTCGGTTATGGTGAAACTAAGGCCCGAGGCAAAGGCGAGTATTCCATTGATTACGAAAACAGCAGTGGTTCAACAACCACTGCTACAGTTACAATCGATCAGTCGGATCAGACGAACCAGGGCAAATGGGTCCAGCTCGGCTCGTCGTATTTCAATGTCACAAATGTCAAACTTGAACCGGTTTCTTCCGGCAGGACCGTGATTGCCGATGCAGTAATGGTCGTCCCCGACAGCATTGGCACATTCAGCTATTGCAGCCCTGTTGCCAATATCAAGAAGTCATTGGAAGACTATGACGACACTATGACTGATACGAAAGACATGATCGCCGATACAATCTATGCCGTCACAGAATCCGGACGGGTGTTGTCGTTCGATGCCGACGGAGGTTCCGACATAATTACAGCCAAGCTTTGCGAGGTAAACTGGGTCTATCCCAAGATTCGCAATAAGCGCCTGGTCAGCGGCTCGGACGATGCCGACGCGGATCCTTTAGGCTCGATAGGTGCCACTCCTACCTATTGGGATAAGAGCGCGCCATATCTGTATGTTGCGGCTCTCGATGGCCATATCTATTGCCTTGATGCAATGAACAACGCAATGGATGACATAGCCAGGACTAAATGGACGTTTTTCGACCAGGACAAATCCGGCACATCTTTCGGAGACTCAGTCAGCATGGGCGGGTTTACCTCGACCCCGACTATTGACGACGATAACGATCAGCTCCTTATAGGTTCTACAACGGGTTATTTTTACTGTATCAATGCGTTAAGCGGTCCTGATGCAGATGGTAAGCCTTTATGGAGATATCCTGATTACGGCAGCACCAAGACGCCTCTCGGCGCATTCAGGTATTCGACTACTGTTGTCGGCGATGCTTCGGACGGCCGGGCCGTTTCTACGATTATGCACCGGGCATGGATAGGCAGCACTGACGGTCACGTATACAGCTTCAATGCGGGGACTGATGCAGGCATTAGTGCGGACAATCGCCGTTTATATGTCGACTATCCCGATACAAACGATACAAGCAAGCGCAATGTTTATGGCGCCGATTATACCGAATTGCCATTGCTTTCACCTATTCAGGGTTCGGTCGCATTCGATGCCGCAGCTCCAAGCAGTGATCCCACCTATTACACAAGATCATCGGACGGTTCGAAAGTGCCTATAAACAACACGATGACTATGTATGCCGGTGATATGGAGGGCAAGCTTCACTGGCTCAGCGCCAACTCGGGCCGCAGCGACTGGCGCTATGATTCGGATAACCCGAATGCAACGCAGGCGCAGCTTTACATCGATAAAAATAATAAAAAGGGCAAGAACTACCAGTACATGCAGACAATGGGAGAGCTTTTTTCATCGCCCAACGTCACGCAGTTCAAGTATGAGACTTCAAGCAATCCCACAAGCTACGTCTATGTGGGTTGTTCGGATGGCCGCGTGTATGCCTTCTCCGATTACGGCGGCGCATGGGGCGGCAGTTGGGCAGGTGGAGACTACTGGCCGTTCCCTGATGATACTATTAAATCTGAGGGGGTGGAATCCGACCCTGAAGTCCAGTGTGAGATTTTCAACTCGGATTTCTTCCAGAACTCGGCAAACAAGAATCCTCAGACCAGTATCGCATCCGCCACTGCACCTGCTACGTACGATACTCCGAGCAACACATCTACTGCCTGGGTTGACTGGCCGACAAAAAAGTGGATGGTAAGCCCCGATATGAAATGGATTACAAATGTGCCGACGAGCACGGGCGCTGCTTTTGATGCGGATGTGGATGCAAAACTCCTCACGGCAGCGAAGGCGCAGCGTGTATATTACTTTGGCGACGAAGATATCCGGACCAAAGACAAACCGGTCTATTTCGAGTGGGGCGAAACGATAAATATCATATTATGGAACCTTCCCGCCAAGACGTATCTTAAAAGCAGAGGCTCTTCGGCATTCACGCTGTCCATGACAAACTCCAGCGGCGGCGCCAGCGCCGGCAGTATCAAGACCACAAAACATTTTACGGTGAAGGAATACAATGTTCTTGACGGCAGCGGCGGCGGCACTACGGCGCCTCTGCTAAAATATTCTAGTGGGACACCGGTCAAGCGCACCTACGCGTATCTCGACCTTAAGATTAACTACACAAAAGTGAACGGCGACGACCCGCCGAGTCCCGGTCCCGGATGGATACTTAAGGTTATGGTTACCAGCCGGGACAGCACCGCCAAAGGCGCAGCATTTACTACCAAGACCTATCCTATCGCACGCCTGATCGCAGGCACGCCTCCGAAGCCGTTTGTTGCGGACGAGGTCTTCCAGGAGCAGGACATCGGAGTCAACAATCCTCTTGCCATTATGGACGATCAGAGCACGCCTTTGTCAATTGCATGGCCGGACAAGAGCGGCACCACGACCGATTTTCGTACTACGAGCAATGCGGCCTGGTCCAATAGTGAACACAAGTCCAGATACGATCCTGAGGCGCATTTCAACGGCAATGCCACACTGGATACAACAGGTTCAACTGCCACATACACCTCCGGTGTATTGCCTGAGGTCAATCTGCAGGGAGTAAACCATGGCACGACTTCACGTCAGGCCAGGCTATGGGTAATGGACAGAAGCGCGACCGGAACTATTCAGAGCAAATCGGGCATTTGGAATGCTCTTCCCAACTTCAGGATCAATGCGGACCAGCTTGGCTGGAACGGCGGCATCGACGCGATTAGACCTTCAGGTGGAGTCAAATTTCCCTGGGAGTTCGGCATCGGCTCGGCTGATTATCCGAATATCTCAAAGCAGCATCAAAGCTATCAGAAGGCCCGCGACGGCGGCGACCCCGCAAACAACAACACCAGCCTGGCGGGTGTGTATGAAGCCAGCGGGATTGCGCCGCTTAGTTATGATGATTGCACCTTGCTGCCGGAGGCTGTGCTTGTATCTGTTGATGTGCCGCGTTTCCAGCCTGCCAATTCGATCTCGGGTTACAGCAAGCGTGTTGAGGCATACATAGATTCGAACGGCAAAGGAAGCTGGGACGACGGAAACGTGACCAACGGCAAACCCAGCACATATCAGGAGGCGTATCGCAGGTTCCGTGTCGGCGTCTTTGTTCCGCCCGATCCTAAGATAGAGGTAGAGCAGCAGACTATCGATATAGGCCGCGCGCCTCATGGCCTGGGTGTTGGGCTTACAAACGCACAGGCGTTCAGCGCGTACAATCCAAATCCCGATGTCTCGCAGTGGTTTAAGACGGTCACTATCAAGAACGCCGGCAATGTGAACATACCCGATATGTACATTGGCCGCCAGGTCCGCCTCTTTAGCGATCAGTCAGGCTCCGTTTCTCCGGTGCCCTATGGCTGCATCACAAGCTCTCTTGACTTGAGCGGTCCCAGTGCATTTGATGTCTTCAGAAAGGACCCGTTCATTACGACAGACTCAAGTAGTGTTAATATGGCCGGTCCGGTCCTTGGCTATACGCTCACCAAATCGGTAGTCGGCGATCCTGATCCGAGCATAATGACAATACCCGATAAGCGCAAATGGGATATGAACTACTATGACAAAAATACTTCGCTTTACACCAAAGATTACACCAAAGGTGTGTTGACATCTCTCAACAAGACATTCGGTACGAGTCTCGACACCGATGAGCCTCTGCCGGTGAAAGTGAGTTTGGAGGTTCCTCTGACTCAGCCGATAGGCGCGTATCACAGTTATGACACTGCATACGGCCTGCCGTACGTGCCTGTGTTCGCCGACCGTAACCGCAACGGGTATCTTGATCCTGTGGCCGAGCCTGTAGCCGAGACCAGCTTCCAACTCAATGCAAGCGTGCGTGAAAACCAGCTTACGGGCGGTGTCACAACACTTACACTGCCGCAGATCGATAGCGACTCGACCCCCAGGATAGGCGACTCGACTCCAGCCGCATTCAGGGACCCGGCATCGGGCAATGTCTATCTCTTCTGGTCCAGCAACAGGATGTTCGACAGCAGTCTATATCCCGACTGGTCCAGCACTACTGATCCTAAACGCACGGACTTTGCCAATGCTCCGTGGTTTATCGATCGTGCGAAGTTGAGCTGGGATAGCGGAAAATGGCAATCGGCTCAGACAACGCCAAAAAATCAGTGGTGGAAGGTGCCAACGAGTGACTCGGACGCCACACTGCCTCCCAAGAGCAAACAGTGGCCTGTCGATATGTCTACGCCAATGATGTGGACACTTGATGGCAGCGCGACCGATTTCTATTCAGTGCGTCATCATTCGCCTGTTATAACCAGCAAGCTCACGTCAAACTCGGTTACCGGTTACGACAGTTCCGGGTCAAGCTCATCCGGCAGCTCAAGTTCCGGTTGGCCCACATGGCTGGTCTGGGCGGGAGACGCTGATGTGGAAAGCAGCGCCAATAAAGTTACACAGGATCATCTGATCTTCTATACAAATGTGACCGGAGGAGATGTCACTTCCAGTGACACCACGATAAACTATATCAAGCATGATCCCAGCATGATCAAGCGTTCACCGAGCATGGCTGTTTATAATGACCGTGCTTGGTTGTTCTGGCAGGGCGGCAGTAACGGAAAGCTATCGCTCATGTATTCGACCAACGACACCGGCGGACTCTCGATGGATGGGTGGACGGATGACAGCATGCTCGCCGTTCCGAGTTGTTTATCTTCAATGAGTTCGCCAAACTGCATATTCCGCCGGTTTTGGGGAGACCTGAATACGAGCCCGAACTATTCCGGCTGCAAGCAGCTTCTGGATATCGTATACGCCGGAACAAACAAATTCAGCCAGAACTCCGATATTCTGCTTGGCCGCTATATTGCAGCAAATCAGATTGACATTAACAACCAGACTGATGCAACTGTTAAGGAAGCGTTGGAAAATGCGCTCCCGAGTAAAGTTGCCCAGCCTATGCCCAGAGTCTTCAACGAGCAGCTCAGGCGCGATCCCAAGTATGGTTTCTATCTCTCGCAGCACCTGGCGTGGGTAAAGCCGTCTCCGGAGTCGCCCGTTACGGACAGTTGGGGCACAGATGCATACTACGGCTCGACACCGGAAGTGCCGTATATACACGTAGTCTTTCCTGAAAAGTATGTCCTGAAGCTGCCGAGCGGCGATGTCACGGTCGGTTCGGGCGGCGCGGTCGTCAGCGCCACAGACGGCTCTGTGAAAATTAACGGCACCGAGGTTGCTCCACAGGCGCTGGTCCCGACCTATGACGAAGCGACCGGTATTTATACCTATGAATATCCCAGCGCCATCACAACGGCTATTCTGGGCAAGATGCTGGTCGATTTCTCAGGAGGCGTAGTCCGGTTCACTCAGCCATTGACAGAGGTCAAAGCCGGCGATAGCTTCATTACGCCGGAGGTCCGGGCGGATTATACTCCTCAGACCTGGCGGCTGACTACGGATGAAGCCGTTGATAACAGCCCCAGGGCGTTTATCGAACGCACGAATATGAACACTACGATCAATCCCGGTATGGGAGATTTCAGCGGTTCGAGCGCGCCGGTAGACAGACTGTGGGTGTTCTGGCGCAAGGCGGGAACGGGCGTCAAGACCAGCACGATATACTACAAGACCTATCGTGTCGGAGTCGACCTTACAAAGCTCATTGATCCCGCGACAGGCGAGAGCTATCCGCCGATCCCTATGGTCACACAGCGCAATGTTTTGGGAACTGCTGTCGGTAGTGTCAACCCTTCCGCAAGCCTGAGCGTGGGCAATAACAGGGGTCCTTGGGAGGTAAACCGAGCCGGAACCAAGATTTATTTCAGCGAGGTTGACGAGCGTTATGAGTCACTGAAAAGAATGAGCGGCACGTTGTTTGATACACCCCCGCCGGATATCACGATCACCTATACTCCCAGTGCATCCAGCGGGACAGGCTCGCAGATAACCGTGACCCCAAAAGATGTATACTGGATCGAGGAGACACCTGAGCAATCGCTTTTTGGCTTTTCCGCAGACGGCAATGTCAACGAAGACAGCATATATGCGTTTGCAGACCCAGTATATTCCAACTCAAGTGGAACTTTAGTGCCCGCTATTTCTTCAAAGATATGGGTGTTCTGGACGAGCACCCGCAGCGGCACCTCGGATTTGTTCTGGGAGACCGTGAGTCCGAGCTTTGCCGCCGATTAAGTCCGGCTTGTAATACCTATGGCCCCGTGCATATGCATGGGGCCGGAGGTTTGTTTATCATATTTATGGCGACCGGCCGAAGCGTTAGTTTGTTGACATTCTGCTGGGTTTGATGCTACGATATTCCTCGTGCATGTTGTTAATGGAGATTAGGAATTATATATGAGTCCGTCACCCAAATCCGCGCCTTCCGCAGTTGTGGGCCTGGACATCGGCACTGATACCATCAAAGTTGCCGAGGCCAAGAAAACCAAGGACGGCATAACCATAACCGGTCTGGGCGTTGCCCCCCTTCCCGAAGGTGTGGTGGAAAACGAAGTAATTGTCGATTCCAAGGCTCTGGGCAGCGCTGTCAAGGCTCTGCTTGCGGAGAGCGGAATAAAGACGAAAAAGAGCGTCAGTTCAGTGGCGGGACAGTCACGGGTTGTCGTGCGTGTGATCGATGTTCCCAAGATGAGCGGTAAAGAACTGGCTGAGACGGTCAAGTGGGAAGTCGAAAGGCATGTCCCGTTTCCTCCGAATGAGATCGTGATGGACTTTCAACCTGTCGAGCGACCCAGTGCGGACCCGAATGCGCAAAACATGGAGGTCCTGCTTGCGGTTGCGCAGCAGGAGCTTATAGACAGTCATGTTCAAACGCTCATGGCAGCCGGACTCAAGCCCATGGCGATAGATATAGAGTCTCTCGCGGCAAGCCGGGCGCTTGTGGAGACCTCCACCAACGGCGCTAAGAACGAAGTCGTAGCTATTGTCAACATAGGCGCGCATAACACCGACCTTGGCATCTTCGAGAACGGCATTCTTACTTTTCCAAGTCCTCCGCTCGGTATTGCGGGCATGACATTCACCCAGGAGATTGCCGAGGCGTTGGGTCAAAGTCTTGACCAGGCCGAGATCACGAAGAAGGAATACGCCGCTGTGGACCTGGACGGTTTTGCGGACAGCGCAGCCGATGATCGGAGCGGGTTTAGTTTTGGTTCTGAGCCGACTTCCTTCGGGACTTCCGTCGGCCCGGATAACGCAGCCGGTGGTCTATCGTTTGATATGGACGAGCCGGGTTCCGCTCCTGCGGCGGGCGATGCCGGCACCGAAACGGTGCAGCCCGGAAGTTTCGCAAATACTATAGACGGCCCGGATTTCGGTTCAGATGATCCGCTGGGTGGGATAACATTTGGTTCACCCGAGCCTGCTGCTTCAAAGCCCGCGTTTGATCTTGGCGGCGAGTCGACTCAAAATGGTCCGGCGTTTGATTTTGGGTCGGACGAACCTGAAGACGAAGGACAGGCGTTTGATCTTGGCGGCGGCGAGACTGCCAATGAACAGATAAAGCCGTCATTTGACCTCGATGACCAGGACGACACACCGTCCATGGAACCTGAAAAAGTGGACCCGAATTTTGATCTGAGTGATACCAGTCAAAATGCCGATCCTGGTGAAGAGGCCGTGGTTCCTGTTCATGCGCCCAGCTCACCGCAGCCCGGGTCGATGGAGAGTAATGTTTTCAAGGCGATCTCAGGCGTGCTGACGGACCTTGCCGTAGAGCTGCGCCGTTCGCTTGATTATTACGGCACCAAGTACGCAAATCCTCCGCAGCGGATATACCTTTGTGGTGGGACTGCCAAAATGCCGAACCTGGACAAGTTTCTGAGCAGAGAACTCGGAGTTCCATGCGAAGTGGCTGATCCGATGAAAGACCTGCGGGTAAATGTGCCCGCGGCTTCACCACAATACCTAAAGGATATCTCGCCGGTCTTTTCCGTATGTATAGGCTTGGCGATTAGAGATATGATCGGCTAGATTGAGCTGATCGATGGAGTAACGCAAGCAAATGATCAAAATAAACTTGCTGCCGCGTACCATAAACGAGAAGGCGGTTATCAGAAACACAGCGATAGCTTTTGCTGTGGTTCTGATCGCTATTGTTGTGGGCGGGCTTACGTATGCCTCTAACCTGGGCAATCAGGTCACACAAAAGGAATCCGAGGCTCAGGCGGCGGAGGCTTGGCAGAGCAGGGTCGAGGGCATTCAAAAGCAGGCCCAGGACCAGCAATCGTCCATCAAGCCGATCAAGGACAAGCTCGACTTTATCAATGCCGTTCTCAAGTTCAACGGTGTATATCCCAAGCTCTATGCCGAAGTTGCCAAGTGGACTTATGAAAAAGTCATGTATACCGGCATAGCCTGTGACGGCACTCAGGTAGTAATTGCGGCACGAACGAAGAATCTCGATTACTTGGGCAGATATCTGCTGAATATGTACCGCGCAACCGATCTTTTTACTGAGGTAACGATATCCGGGGTGCCGGGATACGGCAAGGATTCACAGAATCTGACAGACTCCGGTTCTGCCGGGACTATGCCTGGTGCAATGCCGTCGCCGTCCATGCCGCCCGTGCCTGGTCCGTCATTTACCCCGAGTGGCGGTCAATCGTCGCTTGCGGGTATTGATGCGATCAGCTCATCAATGCAAAAAGTGCCCGGCCAAAATGGCTGGATAGATTTTACTGTTGTTTGTAAGCTCAAGACTCCCATTACAGCTCCTTCTTTTGCTGGTGCAGGAGCTGCTGGTGCTCCTGGGGCGACACCTGGCGCGCCGGGTGGGCCTTAGCTCAGATATTAATTCGGCGGACTATTTTAAGGAATCATAATGAGTTTTTCCAAACTGAAACAGATACACGTCATAATAATCGGCGCGTTCTTGTGCATACTTGCTGTTGTCGGTGTTTTTATGCTGCTTATAAAACCCAAGCAAGTGGCCTTAAAAGCTGCGCAGGCGCGAGTCGATAAATGCACGCTTGCGAACCAGGGAGCCGAGAATCAAGCAATCGAGGCTTTGAATAATGCTATTCGCGAGACAAACAACACTCAGATGTCTTTGAATACTGAGATGAAAAGGCGTATGCCTAATCTAAACTTTGCACGGCGTGACCTGGGAATGCTTCAACTCTGGCACGAACAGATAAGCACACTGGGTCCACTGCTGGAGAGTTTTGCAAAAGACAAGAAGGTAAAGGTAATTAACGCCAAGTTTTCACTTCCGGCTCCCCCGGCTAATCCAAACGATCCTGTGTTCGATCAGGATGTGCTGGTGTTTCAGCTTGGAACGGTTGTGGTCCAGGGTGATTTCAAAGACCTTATGGCAAACATATGCCGCTGGAATAACTGCAGCAGGCTTGTAATGGTCTCGCAGCCGGTACTCAGTGGGATAAGCCCGCATCTGACGGCGAGTTATGCTCTTACGTGTTATATATTCCCTGCAGCAAAAGGCGGCGACAAGATACAGATGGCCGGTGGCGGCGCAGCCGCTGCAGGCGCTACTCCGGCTGCTCCGGGAATGCCGCCTACGCCGGGAGCGCCTTGAGATGACGCGAATATTGGGAGTTGAAATTTAATGGATTGGCTTAAGGATAAGAAGAACCAGCCGATTATCGTGACTGTGCTGTCTGTGATCATCGTTGGTGTGCTTATATTTTTTCTTCGTCCGGTAATCTTTGGCAATAAAGCGAATGATACTGCTGCTCAGACGTCACCGGATATGACGGCGCAGCCGGCCGCGGATCCGAATGCGGCGGGCCCGACGCCGGGTCCGACAACAACGCCCGGCGCGCCTGCGACGCCCGATGCAAGTGCGACGGCTCAGCCGACCCAGACTGCTCAGGCTTCCAGCGGCGCAACTCCCATGATGGCGTGGCGGTCCGACCCGTTCCTGCCCGTAGGCTACAAGCCGCCCAAGAAACGGATTGTAAGAAAGGTGCCCATCGTGGATTTTCCTTTTCCTTCTGTCCTGCTTCCAAGGGTTGAGCATTCAACGGTTGATTATCAAGAGGCTCAACAGCCGATCAGGCGAATGGCTGGGCTATTGCTTAACAAGCGAGTTTATGCGATCATAGAGACTAATGGGTCTACTGAAATTGTCCAGCCGGGTCAAGAGCTCAAGGATCATCTGGCTAGAGTTGTGAAGATCGAGCAGGACAAAGTGATCCTTAAGACGACAGATAAAAGGCCCAGGTATATAGTTGTTAGAATGGCTTCTTCACCGAGGACGGATATCGGCGCAGGGGCAAGTTCGGGTCAGTCTACTCCCGGTGGTGCAGGCACAATACCGCCGATGCCGAGGGGAGCCAGGACGCGGCCAACGATGTAAAGTAAAGTATGAAGTCCTAAGCGGAACCTTGATTTGTGAAAGCAAGTCATATCAAATGTAAGCTTCGGCTTGGGAGTCGCATTGCTCGTGTAGTATGCGCAGGAGGTTTGAAATGGTCAAGCAATTGAAGAGGTTAATTGTTGCGCTGATGATAGCAGTAATGGCCTCGGGACTTATATGTTCAATCGGCTTTGCCGCCGGTAAAGATGAGTCTGTCACTATTGATCTCAAGGATATAGATGCAAAGACGGCAATTGATGCGTTATTTGCCGGCACGGGCATTGGGTATGCGGTTGACTCGCAGGCGGCGGGCATGACGATATCATCATTCTCTGTAAAAGACACGGCGTTTGATGTTGCTCTGAAGATATTGGCAAAAACCGCCGGCCTTGTATATCGTGTGGATAATGGCGTTTATATTATCGGCAAGAAGCCCGAGACGACAGATATGAACCGTGCTTCCGAAGTGCCGGCCGAAATCCCGCAAGTTGACACAACCACGACATCCGAGTCGATTATCGACAAAGTGCCGCTGAACCACACCGGCGCAAGCGAGCTGCTCAATATGATGAACGGCAATACCAACAGCACAAACGGCTACGGCTCAAGCGGCATGGGCATGAGCGGCATGGGTGGCATGGGTGGCATGAGTGGCATGAGTGGCATGAGTGGTTTCGGCGGCGGCAGCAGCTTTGGTGGCGGCAGCAGCTTTGGCGGCAGCAGCGGCAGCAGTTGGGGCAGCAGCGGCAGTAGTAGAAGCTGGTAGGATAATTACTGAAATGATTTGTGCCTTTGACCGGAGGAGGAAATATTAGATGCTTCAAATATTAAAGCCATGGTGCTCTTTTAGGGCCAGGGCTTTCTCAGTTGCCGGAATGGCTCTTGCCGTGCTGGCGATTGCTGGTAGTGCGGATGCAATATCGCTTCAAATTAAGGATCTTTCGTTGAAGGAAGTGGTGATGTTGCTCACTCAACAGAGCGGTACCAACATTGTCATCGCGGATGACTCCAAGCTTGATAAGAAGATAACCGCATCTCTCAATGATATTCCTATTGAGAAGGCCCTTGATTATGTCGTAAAGGGCGCAGGGGTTTCTTACAAAAAAGCGGACGACGGCACATATATAATTGGCGCTGATATAGCCGATGAGCCTGCTGTTTCGTTGACGGATGTAGCTGCCGCACTTCCTCCGGTCGAGTTGACTGCATCTCAGAGTGTGAATAATCAGGAAAAACAGATTGTTGTTGTAAAGCTTATTCATTCCAGGCCCAGCGAGTTATTGAGACTTATCGGCTGGAATGGCATAAATCCCATGCCCAACTGTGAATCAATATCTCCCGAATACTTAAGCAATACCCATACAACATCTGGAGATAGCGCAAGGCCATCGACTAATATGAACCAAAACGGCCTGATATACGATCCCAATTTAACCATACGCAATCAAAACAGCCAGCCGGTTGTTCCGTCAATTGATCCGAGCAGTTTGAGTCGAGGGTCAGGAAGGACAGCCGATCAAGTGACAGGCGCATCCCAGTATCCCGATGCCGGCGCTTACCGGCCTGGCGGCTATGGTCCCGGCGGCGGATATAATTCCGGCGGGTACTACGGCGGCCAGCAATCATATAACAGGCCGGGAACCACTACTGCATCGCAGTCCGGCACATCCGGCGACGGCAATTTCCTTATTCCAGACGGTGTCGATGATGTGAAGCCGTTCGACCTCGACAACTCTATCATTGTAAAAGGCACTGAGGACGGGATAGAGGCATTCAAAAAGACAGTGCGAATGCTTGATGTGCCTCCAAAGCAGGTTCAGATTAAGGCTGAGTTTATTGAAGTTTCAACGAGCGACGTTAAAAAATTCGGAATTGACTGGAGCCTTGAGAGGATCAATGATAGTTTCAACACAGCGTTTAACCCCGAAGGCAATATCATCGTAGGCTTTACCAGCGGCAACCTTACTGCTCAGCTTAAGGCTGAGCTTACTAGTGAAGTCGGACGAGTCGTCAATGCGCCTATTGTCTCGACAATAAACAATCAGACTGCTATGATACAGATAGGGGATCAAATTCCAACCTGGCAGAGTGTGACTGTTTACTCCGAGAGTGCCACTAACACCTCATATTCTGTAAATTATTTGCAAATTCAGAGTATGTTCTCAGTTATGCCCCGGGTAAATGGTGACAATACAATCACGATGACAATGTATCCGCAGGTATCTGACCAGGGCACAATGTATACGGGTCCTGATGGCTCTCAGATTCCTGAGGAGCGTATTCAGTCGCTTTATTGTCAGAGACGTGTAGCAAACGGAGAGACCGTCGTAGTTGGCGGATTTGTCAGAAAGACTGATTCAAACAGCTATAAGAGTATTCCTATCCTATGCGATCTTCCTATTGTAGGCAGTCTGTTCAGGACTCATTCGAACTCGACTGATGACCGTGAACTGCTGATCTTCATAACACCGACCATCATTTCCCCATCAGGCACCGGTGTTGTGGGTGAGTCTCTTGTTCCGTAATCTTGCAATGTAATTAGGCGATTGAAGGGGGTTGCAATCATGCAATCCCCTTTGTTCCATGTACGCCGGTCTTGTGAGGGAAAATGCCTGAAATCAATGTCAACCTGCAGGAACGCTCATACGTTATTACCATAGGAGCGGGAGTTCTTGACCGCATAGGCGAGATCGTCTCATCCGTATGTGCTCCCACATCCGCTGCGGTTATTTCCAACCCAACGATTGTAAAGCATTATGCCGCGGAGGCATTAGCGAGTCTTGAGAATGCTGGTATTCGCACGAATAAGATAGTTATTCCGGCGGGTGAACGCTTCAAGACCCTGCGCAGCGTGGGCAAAATATACGATGGTCTGCTGGATATGAAGATGGATCGTCGTGGTGTGGTTGTGGCGTTAGGCGGCGGTGTGATTGGCGATATGGCCGGTTTCGCAGCAGCTACATATATGCGCGGCATCGATTTTGTTCAAGTCCCGACTACACTTTTGGCCCAGGTGGATGCGAGCGTGGGCGGCAAGACCGGAGTGGATCTGCCGCAGGGCAAGAACCTTGTCGGCGCTTTTCATCAGCCGAGGGCGGTCATCATGGACATATTGACGCTCGGCAGTCTGCCCGCGCGTGAACTGCGCTCCGGTTTTGCCGAGGTAGTCAAGCATGGTATAATTTATGACAGAGAGTATTTTGACTATATCGATGAAAACGCCGCCGATTTACTTGCCAGAGATATGGATAAGCTCGAGTATACGGTTTGCAGGTCTGTGGAGATCAAGCGTGATGTTGTCCAGGCCGATGAACGCGAATTGGGCGTTCGAGCCATATTGAACTATGGTCATACGGTCGGCCATGCAATCGAAGTCTTGAGCGGATATGGCAAGTATCGGCACGGTGAGGCGTCTTCAATAGCTATGGTTACGGAAGCGCTGCTGGCAGAGGAGAACTCCCTGGCCGAGCCCGGCATAACAGATAAGATCGCAGCCGTCCTGTGCAAAGTGCATTTGCCTGTGAAGTTTAATGCTTGCCTGGATACGAACGATGTTGTTAGGGCAATCGAGCTGGACAAGAAGACCATGGGCGGCGCCATCCGCATGGCGCTGCCGGTGAAGCTGGGCGAGTGCAGGATCGTCGCCGATATAGATCGCGAGATGCTTGCCCGCGCAATAGACAAACACAAAGCTTTGTTCTAATGAAAAGATTTATCCTGGATTCGGCGATAGCCGTATGGATTGTAGTGATGGGCGCATTTTTCGTATTGAGCCCGTTTATGGAACTGCGAGTTGCTGGCCGATGCGTATATATAGTTGCTCTTGTCGCTGGCGTGGCCAGTGCATCTCTATCGGTCATGCGGGCGATTTCGTACAAGATGTGCGGGAGATCTGAGGATTGATAGGACATATTGTGAATCATAGATACGAAGTTTTGGAAAAAATGGGCGACGGGCCTGTTTTCTCCGTATATAAGGCGCGCGACAAAGTGCTTAACCGGCTGGTTGCGCTCAAAGTGCTGGCGAAGGAACTGACGAATGACAGCGATTGCACTCAGACAATGCTCTCCGGCTACCGGAGTGCGGCTTCGCTTGCGCACCCGAATATTGTCAGAGTGCTTGATGTCGACCGCACCGAGTCCGAGTTTTTTGTTGCGTGTGAGTTCGCGCGTGGAATCAATGTAAAAGAGCGAATTCGCAGAGCCGGACCTATTGGAGCCCCTAATGCTTTAGATATCATCTTGCCCGTGCTTACTGCTGTTGAGTATGCGCACGCAAACCGCATTATCCATGGAGACATTGCTCCGCAGGATATAATCGTCAGTCCCGATGGAGAGGTCAAACTCACCGATTTTGGCTTGTGGCCTACGGTGAGCGGCTGCCGGGCCGTAGCGGATAAGTGTGCGATGCGCTCAGTCCACTATCAGGCGCCTGAAATCACTGAGGGTGCAGCGCCTACACCTAGCTCGGACATCTATTCAATAGGCGTTATTCTTTATGAGATGCTTACCGGCCAACTGCCTTTCAGCGGCGCGACAGCCATTGCAGTGGCTCTCAAAAAAGTTAAGGAAGTGCCGCCGTCGCCGCGTTCGATAAATACGGCGATTCCGAAGTCACTGAGTGATATTGTGATGCAGGCCATGGAGGCTTCTCCGCAGGACCGTTATCAGAGCGTATCGGCGATGCTGGCCGATATCAAGGCAGTCAGCGAGTCTATGAGGACAGGCCACCCGACCTCTGTAAGTCCGCGCCATATCGCAGCGCCTGCCGAGGAACACCAGACTGAGCCTGAGCAGCTCTTGAGGAAAAACTTTGTCTGGCTGGTAGTCGTTTTTGTGGCTGTTGTTATGCTGTTCCTTGGCTTAACAATGTACGTTATCGGCGGTAAGGCGCAGGTGAAAGTGCCTCCGATGCTTGGTAAGACCTGGGATGAGGCGCAGAGTATAGCAGATGAGAATAACATTAAGCTCGTCGATGACGGCAGAGCCTTCAGTGACATCTACCCGGCGGGTCAAATATGTGATGTGAACCCCGCCACAGGCTCTATGGTATCCAAAGACAATCCTGTAGTAAAAGTTAAGATAAGCACCGGGCCGAGTATGGTCGAAATACCGGACCTCTCAGGTCTTCCGGAAGCGCAGGCCAACGAAACTGCCGTGCATGCCGGTTTTACCATAGGCAAGGTGAAACAGGAATACAGTGAGAAGGTGCCCGCGAACACAGTCATTACGCAGGACCCGCCTGCCGAAGTCAAGCGCGCTCCCGGCAGCGCTATCGATATTGTTCTAAGCAATGGTCCCAAGCCTGAGAGCGACGAAGAGTCATCGACGTCGTCGACACCGACCGGAAAGGCCCACCGCTATAGAGTAAATGTCGAGGTTCCCGCTGATGCCGATGGTGATCAGGAAGTCCAGATAGTGGTCGACGACAGCCGCGGTGAGACAACGGCATATTCCGAGAACCGCAGCCCTGGCGACAAGTTCACCGAGACCATAACTGCATATGGAGACAACGCAACAATAAAAGTCTACGTGGGCGGAGAAATGGTAAAGGAGTTTCCGGCTGGAGGCGGCAGTCAGGAATGAGTATGAGTAGATTAGTAATCGCGCCGTCACTGCTGTCGGCTGACTTCAGCAATTTGAGCAAGGACGTATTCGCCGCTCAGGAGTGTGGGGCGGACTGGCTCCACTGCGATGTTATGGACGGCCATTTCGTTCCGAACATAACCTTCGGTCCTATGGTGATTAAAGCCGTGCGTAAGATCACGGACATGCCGCTCGATGTGCATCTGATGATAGAGCAGCCTGAGCGCTATATTGAAGATTTTGTCAATGCCGGAGCCAGCGAGATAACCGTTCATGCCGAGGCATGCAAACACCTGCACCGCACTATAGGTTCCATCAAGGCTTTGGGCGTGCCTGCGGGAGTCGCTCTGAACCCGCACACTCCGCTTTGTGTCCTTGAGAATGTAATAACCGATCTCGACCTAGTCCTGATCATGACCGTAAACCCGGGCTTTGGCGGACAGAGCTTCATAGAGACTATGCTGCCCAAGATCGCCAAGGCTCGCGAAATGGCGCAAGACGCCGGTGTGGATATAGACATAGCCGTTGACGGCGGAATCGATGTGAACACTGCCCCAAGAGTCGTTCGAGCGGGAGCCAATGTGCTCGTTGCGGGCTCCTCAGTGTTCGGCAACTGCAAACCGGTCTCCCGGGCATGCGCTGATATAAAGACCGCTGCCGAGAGCGCATTTGCAATCGGGGAAGTCTGAAATGCCCGACTCGTTTGTCCAGTGGGTGGCTCTGATCGGCGCTGTCGCGATGCCGATAGTTTTTCTAGTTGAGTTTAGCAAATGGCGATCGCCCGGCTCGATCATCGGCAGGCGTCTGCGCATACTTCGCATCATACTGATAGCGATTATGGAAGCGCTGTTCGTAATGATCCTCGCGGGCGGATGGGTTGCACTTCATGTCAGCAAACTTACCGAGCTTATATACTGGTTCGTTTGCGTTCTGCTGGGCTTGGCTGTAATTGTTTTGGCAACGTTTGATCTGCTTGCAGTGCTCAGGGGTTATTCATCGGTTAATCGAGCCCTGCGCGGAGTGGAGAAGGACGAGCGCAAGTGACACACGAAGACTACATGCGCCGCGCTCTGGTTCTTGCAAAACGCGGCAGGACTAGCCCCAACCCCATGGTCGGCGCAGTAATTGTAAAAGACGGCAGGATCATTGGCGAAGGTTATCACCCCAAGGCTGGCGAGCCGCACGCCGAAGTCTTTGCGCTTCGCGATGCAGGTGAGCAGGCCGCCGGTGCGATCATGTACGTCACGCTCGAACCCTGCTGCCACCAGGGCCGCACGCCTCCCTGCACGCGCGCTATCATCAAAGCCGGAATTTCCGAAGTATATGCCGCTATGACCGATCCTGATCCGAAAGTTTCATCCAAAGGTCTTGACGAGCTAGTGGCGGCTGGAGTCAAAGTCCACACTCCTCTGCTCGAAGACAAAGCCCGCACACTCAATGAAGCCTACATCAAGCATCGCACGACGGGTATGCCGTTTGTGATCCTCAAGTCCGCAATGAGCATGGACGGCAAGATCGCGACTCGCACCGGCGATTCCAAGTGGATCACCAACGAGCGTTCCCGCGCATACGCGCATGGCATCAGGAGCCGGGTGGATGCTATAATAGTTGGCGGCAACACCGCGCGCACGGATGATCCGGCTTTGACCGCTCGTGTCGGCAGAAAAGTATATTATCCGACTCGTGTGGTTGTTACGGGAACCGGCAACCTGCCGCCGAACCTGAAGCTGTTCAGCGAGCCGGGTGAGTCGATTGTAGCTGCAGGCCCATATGCAAATGCGGCATCATTGAGGAAACTCGAAGCGACCGGCGCGCGTATAATAATTTTGGATGCGTTGGATCGACGGCTGTCGCTGGTTAAGCTCCTGCGTGAGCTTGGCGAACTCGGGTGTTTGAGCGTGCTCATAGAGGGCGGCGGACAGATTGCAGCCTCCGCCATAGAGGAACGCCTGGTCGATAAAGTATTATATTTCCATGCGCCCATTATTATAGGCGGGCGCGATTCGGTAGATTCGGTTGCGGGTGTCGGTGCGGGGAGTATATCTACCGCGGTTAAGCTCGACCGTATCCGGGTAAGACGGTTTGGAGAAGACATCGCCGTCGAGGGACACTTAGTATATCCATGACCACCTGTTCCCTCTCCTGGGGGAGAGGGCTAGGGTGAGGGGGCCATCTTTGTTCACAGGTCTGGTAGAAGAAATAGGCACGGTAAAAAGCCTCACCGGCGGCACGGTGGGGCGGCTTGTTGTCGGCTCCGGTAATGTGATTAATGACGTGTCTGTCGGCGACAGCGTGGCGGTAAGTGGCACTTGCCTTACCGTTACGTCAATCGGCTCGGATGAGATGACTTTCGATGCAGTGCCGGAGACTATAAGCAGGAGCACGCTAAAGGCTCTGCGCCCGGGCGATAGGGTGAACCTGGAGGCCAGCCTCAGGGCCGGCAAGATGCTCGGCGGTCATTTTGTGCAGGGTCATGTCGATGGTATCGGCGTAATAGTCTCGATCAACAAGCTGGCCGAGTCTATAGTGATCCGTATAGCCGCGCCGCCGGAGATAATGCGCTATGTGGTCGAGAAAGGCTCCATAGCAATAGATGGGATAAGCCTGACTGTCGCCTCGGAGAATGACCGTGAGTTTACTGTGTCGGTGATCCCGCACACTCTGGAAGTTACTACTCTCGGCTTTAGGCGAGCAGGTGACAGCGTCAACCTTGAAGCCGATATTATAGGCAAGTATATAGAAAAGTTTATGAATGCTCGCAAGGGATCGACCGGCGTGAGCGAAGACCTCCTGCGCGAAGCAGGATTTATGTGAAGGGCATTTTGTAATGAGCAACACTGAGAAAGTATTCGCCACCATTCCCGAAGCCATTGAGGATATCAAGGCCGGGAAGATGATTATCGTTGTCGATGATGAAGATCGAGAGAACGAGGGCGACTTTATAATGGCGGCACAGGCAGTTACGCCCGAGGCCGTCAACTTCATGGCCAAGCACGGTAGAGGCCTGATATGTGTGCCGACAACTTCTGCACGCCTGGAAGAGCTGGGCCTGCCGATGATGGTTGAAAAAAACACAGCCAGGCTTGGCACTGCATTCACCGTCAGCGTGGACGCCATTCACGGCACCACTACAGGCATCTCCGCTCAGGACCGTGCGATCACAATCAAGACCTTTGTCGACCCTGACGCGCGTCCCGAAGACCTTGCGCGCCCCGGCCACATCCACCCGCTGCGCGCGGAGGAGGGTGGGGTGCTTGTCCGTGCTGGCCACACTGAGGCGGTGGTCGATCTGGTCAAACATTCCGATATGGGTTCGAGCGGGGTGCTCTGCGAGATCCTCAGCGAGGACGGCACAATGGCCCGGCTTCCCGAGCTGATCGAGATCGCCAAAAAGTGGAATATGAAGATCGTCACAATAGCCGACCTCATCAAATACCGCCGGTTGAATGACCGATTGGTCTTTGAGTTTGCCGCCTGCCGCATACCGACCGAATATGGCGAGTTTATGGCGCACGGCTATCAGTCGACAGTCGAGTCCAGCCCATATATAGCGCTGGTGATGGGTGATGTCACCGACGGTGAGCCTACGTTAGTGCGCATCCACTCGGGGTGTCTGACCGGCGATGTCTTCGGTTCACTGCGCTGCGACTGCGGCGAACAGCTTCACATGGCTATGAAGATGGTTGCCGACGAGGGCAAGGGCGTAGTACTGTATATTTATCATCATGAGGGGCGCGGTATCGGTATTGTGAACAAACTCAAAGCCTACGTGCTGCAGGACCATGGCGCTGATACGATCGAAGCCAACCATATGCTCGGCTTCCCGAACGATATGCGAGACTACAGCCTGGGCGCGCAGATCCTGGTCGATCTTGGGCTTAAGAAAATCCGCCTTATGACCAACAATCCGGGCAAGTATGTTGCACTGCAGGGCTATGATCTGGAGATAGTCGAGCGCGTGCCCATGGTCTGCACTCCAAACGAGGACAACGTCCGTTACCTCAACACCAAGCGTGACCGAATGGGACACCTTCTTGATTGAGTATTTGAGATTTAGTATTGATTATTGATTTATGCTTCGCGGGCGAATGCCCCGAAGCTAAGAAGTTGACTGAGCGGTAATGGTCCGGGCTCTTTGCTCTCCACTCTCCGCTCTCAGCTACTTATAAGGAGGGTAATTAAATGGCTAAGGTATATGAGGGTCAGCTCGTTGCGAAAGGCTTGAAGTTCGGTATAGTGGCGAGCAGGTTTAACGAGTTTATAACAACCAAGCTCCTAGAGGGAGCGCTAGATGCGATCAAACGTCATGGCGCATCCGGTGATGATGTCGAGATCGCATGGGTTCCCGGCGCGTTTGAGATACCGGTTATCGCCAAGAAGATGGCCGAGTCCGGAAAATACGATGCCGTGATCTGCGTGGGCGCAGTTATCAGGGGTTCCACACCTCACTTCGACTATGTCGCTGCAGAGGTCTCAAAAGGAATCGCAAATGTCGGACTGGCTGTGGGCGTGCCGGTCATTTTCGGCGTGCTCACTACAGACAGCATCGAGCAGGCTATCGAGCGAGCAGGAACCAAAGCAGGCAACAAGGGCTTTGATGCAGCCGAATCGGCCATAGAAATGGCTAATCTAGTCAGGAGTATCGGTAAATGAAAAGATTTATAGAGTACTTCGTCGTTTTTATCCTTGGTTTTATTGTCTGCGCCGGGGTGCTCTACCGCTGGTATGGTCCTCCAACTGCCGGACCCGTCTCCGCTCCCAATATTCCGCGCGGCGGCCCGGCTGTCATCAATGGAGGCTCCAACAGTGTGAGCAAGGCTGCGGCTGTAGTAAGCGATTATGTGGTCAATATCGACACAGTCGGCAAGCCCACGGTTCAGTTTAACCCGTTTGATTTCTTCGGCGGCATGCCCGAGAAAGTTGTGCCGAAGGGCCAGGGTTCCGGCGTTATATTTAGCTCCGACGGCTATATCGTGACCAACAACCATGTCGCTGCCGGCGCTGAGCAGATGAAGGTCACTCTGCATAACGGCAAGCAGTACTCCGCAAGGCTTATCGGTCGTGACCCGGCATCTGATATAGCTGTGGTTAAGATCGATGCCCATGGGTTGAAGTATGCCAGGTTCTCCAATTCGGATACCCTCAAGGTTGGTGATTGGGCGATAGCTGTCGGCAGCCCGCTGGGGTATGAGTCTACAGTTACCGTGGGAGTTGTCAGCGCCCTGCGGCGTGGGCCTTTTAATATCAACGGCCAAACCCTGCAGCTCGAGAAACTCATCCAGACTGATGCGGCCATAAATCCCGGTAACAGCGGAGGCGCGCTGGCTGATATCAACGGCAATCTGATCGGCATTAATACTATGATCGCATCGACTTCCGGCGGCAGCATAGGCATCGGTTTTGCGATACCCAGCAATACGGCAAAGAACGTGGCGGAAAAGCTGATAAAGAGCGGCAAAGTGGATCATCCGTATTTGGGCGTTATGTATGGCCCATTTGATTCAGACCGAAGGAAGCAGCTAGAGCAAGGTGGAATTTCCGGCCTGCCGAAGGCCGATGGAGCCGAGATACGCGGTGTGCGCCCAGGCAGCCCTGCCGAGCAGGCTGGTCTGCAGGTCGGCGACATAATACTCAAGGTCAACGGCAAGGCAATTTCTAATTCCAGCCATGTCGAAAGCGGAAAGACGAGTGTCAGCAACGAGGTCTTGAGATCCAAGATCGGCCAGTCTATCAAGCTGCAGATATGGCGCCGCGCGGACGGCAAGATCGTCGATGTGACGGTGAGGCTCGGCAAGATGCCCGCCGATTATGGGACCCAGCCGCAGCAATGAAGATAGGTGTAATCAGCGATACGCACGGCAGCATTGCCGCTTATGAAAAGGCTCTGCGCTTTATTGGCGGCGCTGACCTTATAGTCCATGCGGGGGATGTGCTCTATCATCCCCCGCGCATGGGTTTTATGGACGGCTACGACATCCCCGCTCTGGTCGAGGCCATAAACTCGTCCGATATCCCCATCGTAATCGCTCAAGGCAACTGTGATGCTCAGGTATACGAAGAGCTACTCAAGATTCCAGTGCAGTCGCCGTATGCGTATGTTTCATGCTGCGGTGTGCGTATTGTGATCAATCACGGCCACATGCTCTCACGCGAGCAGATGATTGATCTCGGCAAGCGCTATGGGGCGCATTACTTCGTCTCTGGGCATACTCATATGCCCGTGCTGGAGAGTGCGGATGGTCTTGTGCTGATGAACCCGGGCAGCCCGTCGATCTCCAAGTATGAGTTAGACGGCAGGCCGGTCCCGAGTGTCGGGGTCATTACAGAGACATGCGCGAAGATCATCAACATCGACGACGGGTCTGTAATCGCAGAGTTGAAAAGTCAAAAAGTTTGAAAGTCAAAAAGTTTCGTGAGCATGCGTTTATCCCTCCAGGTATCCCTACCTGGAGGGGAATACTAAATATGTAACTCTCCAGGTAAGATACTGGAGACATAAGAGAGTCAAAAAGCTCAGAGCTTAATTTCAGATTCCAGAGCAAGTCCGTCCACGGATGTAACCCGCCACACCTTCACCGGTATAATCCAGGCATGTCTTGCGTCTTCTTTTGCCAGGTGCAATGTCAGGTCACGCTCATAAATGGGACTGCCGCCTTTTGTCGCCGTCACGGTGAAATGAAGTCCCACCTCTGCCTTATCGCCGTCTATGCGTATGCTCTTTATATTTGCGCTGGCATTATAATCGGACTCTACGCGCAGAGCCTGGGCTACGAGCATTCTTAAGCGCTCATATGTCATGCCGGTGGAGTCTTTATAGTTGCTGGATACGCAGGCAATTGTCCCGCCCAGGTCGCGCTTGGCGATTGACGTCACGGTGCTGTGAATCATTGTGCGTATCTGCGTCTCATCAGAGTTTCTGTCGACAGTCGCAAAGGCGATGATGACACAAGAGATCACTATTGCAAGCAGAGCTAACCGGATATAAGTGCGCATAGAGACACCATGGGGATAAAGCATTTAGCATATCATAACACAAAAAATGATGATTGACACCCGTCCAGGCTGGATGTAAAGTATAGTGGCATGTACCTATCATACGTTATCGGACAAACCATAAAGGACCCAGGCGGCAGGGAACTGGGCAGGCTCGATGATCTTATTGCGTCTTCCGGACCGCATCTGCCCGTCATATCGGCGGTGGTTGTTAAAACCGGCAGGCAGCAGGTGCGCAACATCGCGTGGGAATCGTTCTCGTATGACCAGGAGTCCGAAAGTTTTTCTTTGGCTGTCGATGTCGATAAAGTTAAGGATTACGAGATAACTGACGAGGACCTGCTGCTAAAGACAAATATAATGGACAAGCAGATCGTGGATGTGCATGACTATCGCGTGGTGCGCGTCAACGATGTGCGTATCGAGCCCTCCGGTGGGAGGCTTTATCTGGTCGGGGTAGACACGGGCGCGCGCGGGTTGCTGCGGCGTATGGGTCTGATGCATGCAGCCGATAAGCTTTCGAAGATAATCAGGATCAAGCCGAGTTCGAGAGTGATCGCATGGCATGATATGGAGGCTTTTGAACGCGGCCTGGGGCGGCTCAAACTCAAGGTATCAGCCGAAAGGCTCGGAGCCCTGCATCCGTCGGATATCGCGCGAATTATCAATGACCTGGATCCGCATCAGAGAGCTGATGTAATGCAGACGCTGGATGTTGAGACCGCAGCGGAGGTGCTTACTGAGGCAGACCCTGATGTTCAGGCTTCGATTGTTGAAAATCTTGAAGACGAACTGGCTGCCGATATCTTGGAAGAGATGGAGCCTGATGAGGCTGCTGACGTTTTGGGTGATATAAGCGCCGAGCGCCGCGAAGACATTCTCGAAGAGATGCAGCCCGATGAGGCGGAAGATGTAAAAGAACTTCTTGCCTATGAAGACAATACCGCGGGCGGGTTGATGACGACCGAATATGTGGCCGTAACCAGGGACATGACCGCTCAGCAGGCGATAGACCGGCTCAGAGAGCTTGAACCGAGCGCGGAAACAGTCTACTATGTATATGTAGTTGACTCAGCCGAGCATCTTGTGGGGGTTTTGTCACTGCGCGACCTTATTGTAGCGCGGCCGGACACCAGGATCGAAGAGATTATGGTGTCTAAGATCATTCATGTGCACCTTGATGCAGGTGTTGATAAGATACAGCAGACCATGAGCGATTATAACCTGCTCGCGGTCCCGGTTGTTGATGAAGAGAATGAACTGCAGGGCATCGTCACGGTGGACGATGTCCTGGAAGAGATTACGCCCGAAGGCAAACGCAGGCGGGTACCGAAAATCTGGAGCTGATTGAAAGTGGAAAGTGGAAAACGAAAAGCGGACAGCGGAGAGCAAAAAATAGAGAGCGCCGATCAGGGCGGCGACGTACCTAACCCTCCATCGGCAATAGTGGAGAGTGGAGAGTGGAGAGTGGAGAGTCTGAGACTACTGCCACAACTGCCGTGTGCCCACCTAACACCAAATAAAATAATCAATACAAAATCTCAAATACTAAATGAAAGGGGGTTTTCGCGATATGAGACGTCTGGGCCGCAAGCGGCTGCTTATGTTTTTGGCCGTGATTGGACCAGGGATCATTACGTCTGCGGCGGACAACGATGCGGGCGGGATCACTACGTACTCGGTTGCCGGAGCCTTATATCGCTACGACCTCCTGTGGATTATCGTTCTGATCACGTTTGTGCTGGCGATGATCCAGGAAATGTGCGCGCGGATGGGCGTGGTCACTCAAAAGGGCCTTGGGGAGCTTATCCGCGAAAACTTCGGTGTCAAGTGGACAATGTTTGCTCTTGGCACTTTGCTTATTGCTAACCTCGCAACTACCTCCGCCGAGTTCGCGGGCATCGCAGCAAGCCTCGAACTTTTCGGCATTTCACGATACTTCTCAGTCCCGGCAGCCGCTATAGTAATATGGCTGCTGGTCGTGAAGGGCACGTTCAAGACTGTCGAACGTGTCTTTATGGCTCTCACAATCTTATACACTACCTACATCGTAGCCGGGATAATGGCAAAGCCTGACTGGTCGGAAGTAATACACGCTACCCTGGTCCCCAGGGTGAACACCAACCCTGCGTTCATATACCTGGCAATCGCGGTCATAGGGACGACGATCACACCATGGATGCAGTTTTTCCTGCAAGCTACGGTTGTGGACAAGGGCGTGCGAGTTGAGAACTACAAGTATCAGAAGTGGGATGTGTATATCGGCGCGTTTCTGACGGATGTGGTTTCGGTCTTTGTCATTATAGCTGCCGGCGCGACTGTATACGGCAAAGTGCACAGCGATGTCACAGCTTCGCAGATTGCCCAGGCTCTGGCTCCGGTAGCGGGCAAATACGCGGAAGTGTTGTTTGCGGTGGGCCTGTTTAACGCTTCGCTCCTGGCTGCGGCAGTGCTGCCGCTCTCGACTGCCTATACCTATTGCGAAGCGTTCGGCTGGGAGATCGGGGTTTCACGCAAGTTCAAAGAAGCGCCGATGTTCTACAGTATCTACACATTCAGCATCATCTTCGGTGTGGCTGTCGTTCTGCTGCCGAACAGGGGACTGATCCAGATTATGATAAACGCCCAGGCGATCAGCGGCATACTGCTGCCGGTCATACTTGTTTTCATGCTGAAGTTAATAAACCGCAAGGACGTAATGGGAGCCTATACCAACTCAAAGACCTACAACATAGCCGTGTGGGCAATGGCTATCGTGCTTATTGTAATGACTGCTGCTTGGCTGGGTGGACTGGCATTAGGGCTTGGGTAATTAATCGAAGGACACTTAACACTCCGAACCGGCAACAATTGCAGGGCTGCTGCTAGCGCACCGAGGGTTGTTGAAGAATAATGTTGAATGTGTTGGGTGGCGGTTGCCAAATCGCCACCCAAACAAAGCAGATCTCAGTCAGTAGAATCGAACGAAGTCGGCTCCGTATCTTCTCCCTGGTCCGATGGTTCGGGTTCAGGCTGAGGCTGCACCTGTTTAACAACCGTTTTGTTCTGGTCCAGCATGGCTGCCTGGTTTAGCTCTTTCTTTGCCTGATCCATAAATGTTTGTGCATTGTCTTTGGACTGAGTTGAGTTGGTCTCCAGATAATCAATCATGCTGGATGATGCCTGGGCAAAAAGACCACAGGCAAGGCTGCGGTGAATGCTCGCAGGCTGCTTTTGTGGGGGAATCGTCAGCGCATCAAGAAACTTGGCCATAGCCTCAGAGCGCAATGAGAGTCCCTTGATTGTGCTGTAGTAGCTCTCACGGGTTATTTTGCCCGTGTGGAAATTGTCCGACTCGGACACGTACTGATCCAAGAGCATCGCGAACGATTTGTCGAATATCTTACGCAGCATCTCGAAGCGATTAGCAACAACGGCATCCGAGGGGTTAGGCTGAGCTGTTTTAAGCTGTTCCAAGGCTTTACGGCTCTCACCATACAGCGACATTGAAGCATCGACCACTACAAGTCTTTCGTGCGCTCGCCAGTCGGATGGGTTCAGCGCAATAGCTTGCAAGTAGGACTTGGCGGCTTCGTCAGGGTCGCCATTGTTCCACAGCTTATCGCCTTCCACAATCTTCGCAACGGCTGCTGCGGCCGCGCTTTTTTTACTGATCTGCACAGGTTGTGTGGCCTGCTGAGTATTGGACGCGGACTCAGGCGCACTCGGTTCCGTCTTTGTATTCTCGGCCTTAGGCTCCTGGATAGTGGAGGCATTCTGACCGCTTTGCATCACTTCTATCCTCTGCCTCGCGGCGTCAACCAGGCTCTTGTCAGCGCCTATTCCAAGAGCACGATTAAGCGTATTAAAAGCTTCCTTGAACATTTTCTTTTGCGCATATGCTTCGGCAAGCTTTATTCTTAGAGGTCCATTGAACGGATCGGAGTTCACTGCATCGGAGTATTCCTCGATCGCTTCTGCCAAGTTTCCGGCGCTGACACTCGCCTCGGCTTTTGAGCTGTAATCGCCGGCATTGCGCTGTTTGGCCTCTGGGGGATTGGCGCCTCCGATGGCAGTGGTCTCATCACCCGTGGTCGGATCGACTGAGCTTATTATCGGCAGCTTGGCGAACGCTTTGCGGGTGACTTCGAGCACGGCCTTATTTGCCACCGACTGGATAGTATTGTCAATGGCCATATCGTCCGTATCCGAATATATTGCCGAGCTCGCCGTTTCCCATATTCCTTTGGGACCGGCATTTACATCAGCCAGCCAGATGTCCATCTTCAGTATTTTTTTACCGATTCCTTTGGGCGTATCAAATGCGATTGCCGCGCAAGAAGCGTAGTCGAACCCGAGGACTTTTGCTACCTCTATCTTCTGTTCGCGGGTAGAATAGCTGGCGATACTGTCCGCACTGAGTTTCTTGTCTAAAATGGCTCTTTCGACAGTCGGCGACTCGCTGTCGAATATCATTACCTCGACGCGCTGCGTTTCACGGAAATAAGTCTTGAGCGCGCGTGTGGCGGCTTTGACTAATGCATTGTCTGAGTCCTGGGTTTTCTCAGTCTGAAACAGCAGCACGACCGGACGCGATTTTTCTTCGGCCATAGTAGGGCTGCCGAGAGATACAATGCATACGATGGTTGTCAACCATAATGAGATAAGTCTGACCATTATTGTGCCTGCTGCCAGAGCGAGATCAGCTTTCTTGCATTTTCGATTCCACGCTGAGCGCTTGTTGCGTTGGAGCCTGAATTGATCTCGGACTGAAAATGGGTTATCGCCTGCTCGGCTGTGCTGATTGCGTCCTGCGTCCGGCCCTGGTTTCGCAGTTGGATTGCAGCCGCAAGCAGGCTGGTACCGTTAGCCTTGGGCGTTGTGTCTGTTTTTTGTGCCGAAGCGGCGGATTTGACGATTTTCGGTTGAACCGGCTCGACCTTAGCGCTTGCTTTTCCGGATTTCTTCGGCTCGGCTACGATAGTAAGCTCATTGCCTATTGGCGGCAGTTTCACCGGTTTGACCTCTGAAATATGAGGCTTTGCGCCGAGCGTATTACTCGGAGCAGGTGTAGGCGCGGGAGTCGTTGGAGCCTGCGTTGCCGCCGCAGGGGCGGGGAATGTGTAGACTTTTAGACCCTGAGACGCGCCGGTATTGACAGAATTGCTCGGGACAACGCTTGCCTGCGGCATGCTTCCTGAAGACAGCTTTGAGCGTCTCGGTGATAGAGACTTTTTTGGTCCGGGAATAAGTATTATCGCAAGCATCAATACAACGATAAACGTTATCCCTGCCGCCAGAGCCTGTGGCGGGGCAGACATCACGACAGCTTTAAGCCTCGCGATCTGCCGCCCGACAACCGGGACACGCGATTTTTTACCTTTGAGTTTTGCGCGTAAAACGACCAGCTTCTCTCTGTCGGCGGTGCTGTCGGGGTTGAGACTTACGATCTTCTCGTATTCGGCTAAGGCAAGTTCCAGATAATCACGAGCTGCCTGGGCATTATAAGCATCCAGCTCCAACTCGCCCTTGCGCTCATAAATCAGAGCCAGGACGCCGTGCGCAGAGGTGCTGCCGGGATTATTGAAGACTATCTTTTCCGCCCCGGCGAGCGCAACGTCCATGTCGCCGGACTCGTAGCAGTCGTAGACTTCAGCCAGCGCCTCGCCAAGCGCAACTTCGTCACTGGCCTTGCCTGCCAGCAGGTTGTCATCCTCGACCACCCACGCCAGGTGTAGTCCACATTCTCTGCAGAACTTATTTGTTTTTCCGTTATACGCGCCACATTTCGGGCATTTCATAATGATTCTCAGTTATCGGTTAAAACAAGCCTGATTGGCCCGTGTTCCTTGGCGTCAGGCCAAGATGTTCATAAGCAAGCCGGGTGGCGACGCGGCCGCGCGGCGTGCGATTGATAAAACCCAACTGGATTAGATACGGTTCGTGCGCATCTTCAATAGTGTCACGCTCCTCACCTGTCGCAGAAGCGATAGTCTCTACGCCAACAGGTCCGCCGTCGAATTTATCGATTATACACTTGAGTAGGCGCCTGTCCGCATCGTCAAGGCCGCATTCGTCTATCTCCAGCATCGCGAGACCGTCCACGGCCACGCTCTGGTCTATAGCTCCGTCCGCCTTGACCTGAGCAAAATCCCGTACCCTGCGCAGCACTCTGTTAGCGATGCGCGGAGTGCCTCTGGAGCGGCTTGCAATCTCATACGCGCCGTCATCCGTGATTGCAACGCCCAAAATCGCCGCAGACCTCGATACTATCGTCCTCAGACTGTCTACATCATAAAACTCGAAATTGTGGACAATACCGAACCTGGCCCTAAGCGGCGAGGTGATCAGACCTGTGCGTGTAGTTGCGCCGATCAGAGTGAACTTGGGCAGATCGAGTTTGATCGTCCTTGCGCTCGGTCCCTTGCCTATCACCAGATCGAGCTGATAGTCTTCCATAGCAGGGTAGAGGATCTCTTCGACGGCGCGGTTGAGCCTGTGGATCTCGTCGATAAACAGCACACTGCCCGGCTCGATATTGGTGAGGATCGCAGCAAGATCGCCGGGCCGCTCAATGGCGGGACCGGACGTGCTCCTGATCGAGACGTCCATCTCGTTGGCGATGATATATGCAAGAGTGGTCTTGCCCAGACCCGGAGGACCGTAGAGCAGGACGTGGTCAAGCGCCTCCGCACGCATTCGCGCGGCCTGAATAAATACACTCAGACTCTCTTTTATCTTTGCGCGACCGACAAACTCGTCGAGCCTGCGCGGGCGAAGAGAGAGTTCTACAACCTGATCCTCATCCGCAAGCTCCGGTGACATCAGCCGCTCCTCGAAATCCATGCTTTCTCCTAAATAGTGGAGAGCTGAGAGTGGAGGGCTAAGAGCCCACGCACCTTCACGTCTCCCGATCGTGCAGGATATCTGATCCGGTCCGAAACAGAATCTCGCAATTTCCGATTGCAATCACAAATAAGTCAACAACCTAGAATGCCCGAAAGCTACGGGGTTGCGCCCTCACCCCAACCCTCTCCCCCCAGGAGAGGGAGTAGCGTTCTGCAGCCTTTAACTCTTTGACAGTAACTTCAACGCAGCCCTGACTATATTGCCGGTATCAGGCGTGCCTTTAAGAGACTTCACAGCCTCCTGAGACGCGCTGCGGGCGTCATTGCGATTGTAACCCAATGCAACCAGGCCTTCCACGGCGTCATCGAGGCTGCGCTGCTCCGCGGGCATCGATCCGCGCGCCGCCTGCGCCCACTGGAGGGTCGTGATCTTTTCTTTCAGCTCTAATACGATACGTTGAGCCGTCTTCGTGCCCACCCCTGGGACTCTATTAAGCTCGGGGTGACGCTCGCCGGATATAGCGCTCACTATCTGTTCGACTGACAAAACGGACAAAATGTTCAGTGCAACCTTCGGTCCCACACCGCTGACAGTCAAAAGCAGCTCAAATAGGCTCTGCTGGGCCTGGTCTATGAAACCATAGAGGGTAATTGAGTCTTCCTTTACGATAGTAGAGACCAGGACCTTGACCTCATCGCCTACCTGGGGCATTTGAGTTATAGTGGCAAGCGGCAGATATGCCTTATAGCCGACACCGCCCACGTCGATCACGACGTAGTCGGCTTCCACTCTTGCCAGTCGGCCATGCAGATGTGCAATCAATAGTTCATCCTCTCCATCTCGGGTAAAACAAGAAATCTGTTATTAAAACGAATAATATGTTTTAAGAACAACGCTGACTCTCAGGATGAGCCTTGAGAGCTTCTTTCTCAGTCGCCGTAATATCGGCCATCAATTTGTCGACCGACGCGCTCCTTGCCTTGTGCGTGTCCACAACCACTACAATCTCGACATTTACCGGCTTGGTCGAAAACCTCTGAGAGCTTACGCGGTACCTCTTATACTCGCGCATCTCGACATGCACGCTTCCGCGCTCTACATTCGCGGCCAAGAGCTGATCAAGCGGGATGATGCCGTCGGTGCTGTAGCTGGTCATTATAAAATGCGCGTTTATGGAGTCTATCAGCCTGCCGTATGCCTGCAGGGCTTCGGATTTATAATTATACGGGCTACGGCGCAGATCACGCCAGTCCATACGGATTGCCGACTTGGTGCCTTGGGTAATCTTCTTGCTTAGTTTCGGCTTATCCCACAGGGTCACCGAGTTAAGCACATGATAGTTGCTGCCGTATGGATGCTGGTTATACGGCGGGTCAAGATATGCCACCGCGACCTTATCTGCACCCATATCGTCCGCCAGTTCCTGCGCGTCACGGCATGTGACCAGGTTGGTTTTACCGTTATCATGAAACACAGCCGGAGATAATTTCAAGTCCCCCGCTATACGATATAGCGCCGTCCTGGTCTGTCCGCCCCAGCCATTATGGAAACCCTTAAACACCCCACTTGTGTTGCTGTTATAACACGCCTGATACAAAAGTGGCGCCAGCAGGCATGCCTCTTCCACATCATCTATTAGCCCGGCGCTCTTCCAAAGCTCGATCTGATGACGGATGGCGTCTATGCGCATTCCATTTTTGCGCATATAGAACATTCGGTCTCTGGCGATGTCGTAGTCCGTGTCGTCATCGGGGCAAAGGTGCTCGGTTACCCAGTCCACACGCGGAGGGAGACTGTTTAAGATATCTATCGATGCTTCATATCCGCCAAGTGCTGTGAAAGCCGGAGCTTGGTTGCATGCTACATAGCATGTATTGATCGGTTTTGTATACGGCTCCCAGTCATTTGATATGACCTGATAACCCAGAGATTTTGCAAACCGGGAGACCACCCCGCCACCTGCAAAGAGGTCCAGAAACGTCGCATCTGAGCGGGTTCCAGTATTTCGCAGTGGTTTTGCGATGAGATCAAGCAGCTTGCGCTTGTTCCCGATATATGGGATCAACTGATTGAAGAGATAATTGGACCTAGAAGATACCAATTGCTGCTCCATGTAATATACAGCCGCCTGCTTCCGATTAAGTAATCTTTAGCAGGCGACAGAAAGCCGGCGATTAATAAATTACTTTATTGAGCGCATATTCTACAATCCCGGAAGCTCCGGCTCGTTTGAGGCTTGGGATAAGCTCGCGAACTGCATGCTCTTCCACTATAATCTCAGCCGCGACCCAACCCTCGTCCGCAAGCGGCGATATGGTCGGTTTCTTGAGACTGGGAAGCTCAGCCAGAATGGCATCGAGTTTATCGCATGGAATGTTCATCTTCAGACCGACAAGCCCGTCGGCAGTGAGCGCAGCCTGCAGCAGCATGGCGATGTTTTCGATCTTGCGCCGCTTCCACTTATCGTTCCAGGCATCCTTGTTTGCGATCAGACGGGTGGTGGAGACAAGCAGCGTATCGATAATCTCCAGACCATGTGCCTTGAGTGTGCTGCCTGTCTCGGTTCCCTCGACAATTGCATCCACCAGCTCAGGGACTTTGACCTCAGTCGCGCCCCATGAGAACTCGACATGACAGTTCACACCGTTCTCTTGAAAGTAGCGCTTTGCAACATTTACGAGCTCAGTCGCAACACGCTTTCCTTCGAGGTCTTTAGGTCCCTTGATCCCCGAATCTTTGGGAGCTGCAAGCACCCAGCGATAGGGTTTTGTGGTGGCCTTGGAATAGTGCAGTTCGCAGACCTCATGAACGTCGGCCTCGCACTCGCAGACGTTATCATAACCGGTAATGCCGACATCCAGCACTCCAGCTTCAACGTATCGTGCTATCTCCTGCGCGCGCAGCAGTGTAGCTTCTATCTCATTATCATCACAGGATGGATGATATGAGCGTGAAGAGACTCTAAAATCCCAACCTGCCTTCCTGAAAAGACCGAAAGTGGCCTCTTGCAGACTTCCTTTGGGCAATGCAACCTTAAGTATCAACTATATCTACCTCTATACATGTTCAACCGCAACATTATATCGTGAGCAGTAACCACGGGTCAAATCAGAACGATTTTGAGGCAATTGCGATAGACGTTATTTTGAGCGCATTTTATGCCGACAGCTGATTTCATAAGTAGCCTTGAATGTCTCAGAGTTCAAAAGCGAGCAACAAACTGGCACATCCGGCAGTATTTCAGCCTT
>JBDKUO010000028.1 GCA_039679645.1 Armatimonadota bacterium | reverse complement strand
ATGCCGATGCAAGGCAATATCTTGCTAATATCAAACGTTTGATTGTATCAATCTGGCGATCACAGATAATATACGCAAATATGGTCGATTATGTATATAAGGCTAATGGGATTTGAGACAGCCTCTTGAATCCCGGACCCGGGGTATCAGGGATTTTAATCCCGCAACTTTTTAGGGGATGCGCTTGGATCAAGTGATTTGGAAAGTAATAGATTGCGATGAGTCTGCCGCCAGGAACCTTCACGAACAGACCGGCACGGCTCCTGTCATCTGTAAACTGCTCGTAAACAGGGGCGTAAAGTCAGTCTCTGATCTAGATCGTTTCATGAGCCCTTCGCTATCGCAGATGCACGACCCATACCTGCTTGTCGACATGGAGGCGGGTGTCGAGCGCCTTGCCGACGCAATCGTCTCTGGCGAAAAGATATGCATCCACGGCGATTATGATGTCGACGGCGTCACAAGCACAGCCCTGCTGGTAAGGACCCTACGTGCCTTAAAAGCAAATGTCGACTATCTGCTGCCGCACCGCCAGAGAGACGGCTACGACATAAAACCCTTCGCAATAGACGCGGCGGCAAAGAAAGGCTGCTCACTGGTCGTAAGCTGTGACTGCGGCATAAATGCCGTCTCGACAGCCCGGCGCGCCAAAGAACTGGGCATCGATCTGATTATTACAGACCATCATGATCCCGGAGACGAACTGCCTGAAGCGGTTGCGGTCATTAACCCCAAGAGGTCTGATTCACAGTATCCGTTTACGGGGCTTGCCGGGGTAGGCGTGGCGCTTAAACTTGCCCAGGGATTAGTCCGGCTGCTGGGGCACGATGAGATGTCTTTCGTCTCTCGTTTTGTCGACCTTGCCGCTCTTGGGACAGTTGCTGATGTCGTTCCCCTGCTCGACGAGAACCGCGCAATCGTGAAATGCGGCTTGGACGCTATGGCTTCCAGCAAGAAGATCGGTCTTAAGACCATGATCAGGACCACCGGTCTTGAAGGCAAGCAGATGACCGCGCACTACCTCGCATTTGTCCTGGGCCCCAGGATCAACGCAGTCGGCAGGATGGCCGATGCCTGCGCCGCGCTCCAGCTCCTTTTGACCAAAGATGAGAAAGAAGCGAGCGCTCTTGCATTGGATATGGAGAGGCATAATTCCAACCGAAAGATCGAGCAGGAGAAAATATTGGCTCAGACTAATGCCGACCTCGAAAACAGAGATATCGACTCAAGTAGGATTCTCATGCTTTCGAATGACGGCTGGAACCCGGGTGTTATCGGCATAGTGGCTGGTAAGATTTGTGAGACCCACTGCAGGCCGACTATACTGATTGCCCGCGACGAATCCTCAGGTATGGGTGTCGGCTCGGCGCGCAGCATCGATGCTTTTCACATGCGTGATGCTCTTGCGCAATGTTCAGATTTGTTTACGCATTTTGGCGGCCACGCTTTGGCTGCTGGCTTTACTATCCCGCTGGAGAACATTCCATCCTTTGAGGAGCAGATCAGCGCTCAGGCATCCGAGACAATATCTGCAGACGAGATGGTCCCGCATATCGATATAGACGCCCAGATCGCTCCCGAGGATATCGACCGTAATCTGGCGGATATGCTGGCATCGATGGAGCCTTTCGGTGAGGGAAATCGCGAGCCTGTTTTTATGACGACAAACCTCAAGGTTCTGCAGAAGCAGAGGGTAGGGGACGGCTCTCACCTCAAGCTCAAAGTGCAGGGCAAAAAGGGTCCCGCAATCGACTGCATCGCGTTCAGAATGGGTGAGCTTTGCGACCGTCTTGAGCTTGGCGGGAGCATAGATATGTGTTACCATGTTAAACTAAATAAGTTCAATGGTGTCGAGTCAGTGCAGTTGGTCTGCAAGGCAATCAGGTAATATCGTGATAGTTCAGATGGCCGATATCGACTCTATAATCAGCAAGGTACTGGAGTATAACGATGCGGCGGATACGGATCTAATCCGGCGCGCATACAAGTTCGCCTCCGAGGCGCACAAAGACCAGAAGCGCGAGTCCGGCGAGCCTTATATTATCCACCCATTGGCGACAGCCGATATTCTGACCGACCTCGAGATGGACACAGCCAGCGTCGCAGCCGCTCTGCTGCATGACGTGGTCGAAGACCAGGACTACTCGAATGACGATATAAAGCAGAAGTTCGGTGGGGAGATTGCCGAGCTGGTCGATGGCGTCACCAAGCTGAAGATGGCCGATTTCGACGTGGTCGACGATATCGAGGAACGTACTGAAGCGCCAAAGAAGCGCCGGGCCGAGTTCAGACGCAGCGCCGAAAACCTGCGCAAGATATTCCTTGCCATGGCGCACGACTTCCGGGTCATGGTCATCAAGCTCGCCGACAGACTCCACAATATGCGCACCCTCGGCGAGCTTCCACCTGAGCGGCAGCTCAAAATTGCGCGTGAGACCATGCAGATATACGCTCCACTTGCGCACCGTCTGGGTATCTGGAAGATCAAGTGGGAGCTTGAGGACCTGGCGTTCAAATATCTCGAACCGGAAGCCTATGCGATGGTCTCGGAGAAAGTATCCGGCACACGCGGCGAGCGTGAGGACGATCTGGCCGAAGCAGTGGACATGATCCAGAGGCATCTGGCTAAGGACGGCATCGAGGCAGTGATCCAGGCCAGACCGAAGCATCTTTGGAGCATATATCAGAAGATGCTGCGCGAGAAAGTCGACATTTCGGAGATATACGACCTCTCCGCGGTCCGCGTTATCGTAAACCGGGTAGGGGAATGTTATCACGCGCTGGGGCTGGTCCACGACCTCTGGATGCCGATTCCGGAGAGGTTTTCGGACTATATCGCAAAGCCCAAGTCAAACATGTATCAATCTCTGCACACCAAGGTGATTGGGCCCAGGGGCGAGCCGTTGGAGGTGCAGATCAGGACGTGGGACATGCACAGGGTCGCCGACTTTGGTGTGGCCGCCCACTGGCAATATAAAGAGAGGATGCGCTCCGGCGATGAGTTCGAGCGCAAGCTATCATGGCTTCGCCAGCAGCTCTTTGACTGGCAGTCCGACAGCAAGGACGCCGGTGAGTTTTTGCACTCGGTCATCAACGATCTTTTTACAGATCAGGTCTTTGTGTTTACTCCCAGAGGCGACGTTATTGACCTGCCCGCAGGCTCCACTCCTGTGGACTTCGCATACAGGATTCACAGCGACGTAGGTAACCACTGCGTAGGCGGCAAGGTAAACGGTCGGATAGTGCCTCTTACGTATAAGTTCAACAACGGCGACATAGTCGAAGTAATAACCCGGTCCAACGCACAGCCGAGCCTGGATTGGCTCGCGTTTGTAAAGACCTCCCATGCCCGCAATCGAATCAAAGGCTTTTACAGAAAGGCGCACTATTCCGAGAATGTCACAAGGGGCCATGAAATGCTTGAGCGTGAGCTTGAGAGGCTTGGCCACGAGCCCAAGGAACTGATAAAAGCCAGCGACATTTTAGCTGTCGCCAAAGCCCTAAACCTCCAGAGTGAAGATGATCTGTACGCCGCCATCGGCTACGGTCATGTAGCGCTTGGCAGCGTGGTCAACAGACTAAAGATACCTGAGCCGCAGAAGCCGGAGGCGCTGGTCATAGAGGCTCCCAAGCCTACGGGCAAGAGCAAACTTGCGGTAACACTCGACGGAGTGAAGAATCTGATGATCTCGCGGGCAAAGTGCTGCGCGCCGCTTCCGGGTGAGGAAGTCATCGGCTATGTCTCGCGGGGTAAGGGTGTATCGCTGCACTCGATCACATGCCCTAATGTTGCGGCATATAAAGCGACCGAGCCTGAGCGCCTGGTAGATATCAACTGGGTCGAGACTAATGGTGAGCGTTATCCCACGGACCTTTCGATCCGCGCCCTCAATCGCATGGGTCTGCTTAGCGAGATAACGGCGCTATTCTCTGAGTCTAAGACAAATATCACCGGCGCGAAAGTCAAGACTTTGGTCGATAAGACTGCAAGCATAGACCTTACCGTAGACCTGCCGAATGTCGAGGCTTTGAACGATATCATGCTCAAGGTCGGCAGCCTTTCCGATGTGCTCAATATCGAGAGGGTCTCTGCTCACAGGTCCAGAAAGAGCAAGTGAGAAACAGGTAATAGGCAACAGGCAATGAGTGCCGGTGATTATGAACTCACTCCTGGGGGAGAGGGCAGACGGATTTATTATCTATTATTGTATATTGATTATTTGTCTGGGAAGTGAGTCTGCCGCAACCAAACTGATGTGGATAAATTCATGAAACCAGTTGTCTATATGCTTTGTGGGTTGACCGGTTCTGGAAAAACCACTTATGCCAAAAAACTAGAAAACAAGGATTTGATTCGTCTATCAGTAGATGAAATTATTTTCGAGCAATACGGCAGGTATTGCGTAGACTATCCTGAAGCCGAGTATTCTAAATATTACGAACCTGCCGTCAAAGAGTTTGATAATCGGCTGATAGAACTCTTAAAGAACAATAAATCTGTAATACTAGATACCGGCTGTTGGACAAAGGCCGATAGAGACAGATATAAGGGTCTGATTAAAGAATATGGCTGTGAATGGAAGCTGCTTTATTTTAAGGTTGCCCCCGAAATATTAATTCAACGGTTGGAAGAACGGAATAAGCGTTCTGATGCCAATTCGCTAAAAGTTACAAACGAAGCACTTTGTGACTTCATTAAACGGTTTGAAGAACCTTCTGGCGAAGGTGAAGAGCTCGAATATTGAAGAATGGCATGGAAAATTTTTGTGTATTGGGAATCTTGTTCCCGATACGTGCTGTCCATTTTGAAAATGAATCCCTTATAAATGAAAGGAAAACTGGGGATGGAGGCTGGCGTTTTTTCCTGGCCCCTAGCCCCAAACCCCTATCCCCGATAATGAGATGAAAGCAGTAATCCAGCGAGTAAAAAGCGCAAGCGTGAGTGTGGACGGCGAGCAGATTTCGCATATAGGCAGAGGCCTGGCTATACTGCTGGGCGTTGCCAAAGGTGACGGTGCTAAAGATATCAACTATCTCGCTGAGAAAATATCCAACCTGCGGATTTTTGAGGACGATGCGGGAAAGATGAACCTGTCCGTGATCGATATTGGAGGGCAGGCTTTGGTCGTCTCTCAGTTCACGCTCATGGCGGACTGCAAAAAAGGTCGCAGACCGGGTTTTGATAAAGCAGCCGCTCCGGAATTGGCCGAGGTGTTGTATAATGATTTTATGGCAGTGCTGGCAGCGTGCGGTGTACCCGTGCAGACGGGCAGATTTCAATCGCACATGCTATTTACGATAGAAAACGACGGCCCTGTAACACTGGTTTTGGATAGTGAAATATGAGTATTGCATTCAACGATGGTGAGTTCGAGCATGAGTCTGGTGAGTTCGAGGAGCGTATGCGCTCAAACGCTCCCGCAGCCGAGCGCGAGCCTGAGACCGCCTACGATCAGCAGGAGCTTGGCGACGCATTAAGTCATGAGGGCCGGGTGCGTGAAGCGGTTGTGCACTACCGCAAGGCTGTCGAGATGGAGGGGGCCAATCCCAGCTATCATACACGGCTGGGCGATGCCTACGCCTATTCCGAACTGTCTGTAAAGGCGGTGGCCGAGTATAAGAAAGCTCTCAGAATCAGCCCCAGGCGCGCCGAACCCCATTACAGCCTCGGCGAGATATATCGCCGATACGGCAAGTGGAACGCAGCAATAGTCGAGTATCGAAAAGCCGCTCAGTTTAATGCCATGAACCCGTTTTATAGATATAAACTCGGCGTAGCGCTCTCGCATGTCGGGCTGTGGGACGAGGCGATGCTCCAACTTGAGATGGCCGTCCAGATCGCGCCGACGGACGGGTTCTATCACTTTTGGCTGGGCGATATATACGGTCGGATGGGCCGGGTAGGCGATGCCATCGTCGAGCTTCAGCAGGCGACTATCTTCAGCCCCGCGGACTCATATTATTCGTTTAGACTGGGTCTGATGTATCTGCGCGGATCATTTCACTCCGATGCGGTCGCAGCCCTTAAGCGCGCGTTAAAGCTCAAACCGGGTGAGAGACCCTATCATGCAGTGCTTGCGGAGGCGTATCGAGCTTGCGGTGATATCAAGCGTGCAAATGTCCACTATCGGGTCGCTGAGGATATGGATTACTATGATACAGCCAATCTGGCCGTTGCCAGACGGGGAATTGAGGGGACTGATTGAGTCTGGATTTTCGTGTAGTTGAAGTAGGCCTGCTGCAGGTAAACTGTTACCTGCTTTGGGATGTGGAGACCAAAAAGGCCGCAGTAATAGATCCCGGTGACGACACCGATATCATAATCAAGAACATAAGCTCGCTCGATCTGGATGTGGAGTGGGTCCTTCTGACACATGGCCACTTCGATCACACTTTCTGCGTGGGCGAGATAGCGAGCCGATATGATGTAAGGATCGGCTTGCAGGCTCTCGATCTGCCCGCATTGACCCAGAGCCTTGGCTTTGAAGAATCGTTTTATGACATGTCGCAGCGCGTGCCGTTTAGCGTTACTGATCTCATCAACGAAGGCGACGAGATACACCTTGGCGAATCCACGATACGCATTCTTCACACTCCGGGTCATACTCAGGGCGGTGTGTGTTATGTTACCGATATAGGGGTCTTCTGTGGAGATACAATCTTTGCTGGCAGCGTTGGGTGCAGCGATTTCGGCGGATCGCACGAACAGATTATCGACTCAATCAAGACGAAGATACTGCCGCTTGACGATTCGACTTGTCTCTACCCCGGTCATGGCCCATCAACAACCGTTGGCATCGAGCGCCGGTCAAACCCGTTTTTGTAGGATCGCAATACGCAAAACACTGATTGACAAGACCGATTACGTTTTGGTAGAATTCATTTGTAATCAGCCGAGCCGAAGTGGCGGAATGGCAGACGCGCATGGTTCAGGACCATGTGCCCGCAAGGGCGTGCGGGTTCAACTCCCGCCTTCGGCACCATTGAGCTCAAAAATGAACCATGTGAGGTAGTTATTTTCCCAACTACCGCACATGGTTTTCTTTTTTCTAACTTCATCACTTGGTTCAGCTGTCCTGTTCATTTCACCTATTGGAGGTGCCACAAAATGGCCCGAGGACAACTGGCAAAATACAACTACTTTGCAAACGATCATATCGATATCCATGGAGCAATCGAAGGATTCCTTGATTTCTGCAGAGTGAAAAACCTCTCCGAAAATACCATCATCTACTACAACTACAGACTTACAGCTTTCCAAAGATATCTCAAAGAAATTGCTCCTGAAGCCATACTAGCTGATGTAACTCCGCAAATGTTGCGTGGTTTCATCGTCCAGCAAACGCAGATCAATAGTGCTTCTACTGCAAACCATAGCATAATTACTCTACGGACCTTTTTTAACTACTTGGTAAAAGAAGGTTTCCTTGATACGAGTCCCACAGCAGGGATCTCTAAGGTAAAACGTCGGAAAACCATAATCGAGACATTCTCAATAGAGCAGATTGAAGGGATGCTTAAAACCTGCGGGCACGATTTCACTGGTGTGCGAGACAAGGCAATTTTGCTCACACTGTTTGATTGTGGGATTCGAGCAAGTGAGCTTGGTACAATCAAGCTTAGCGATGTTTCCTGGACAGATCAAACGATATTGATCATTGGCAAAGGTGATAAAGAGCGTGTTGTGCCATTCGGGAAGGCGACACGACAGGCTCTGTCGGCATATGTTATCCATAGAGGAGAACTACCATCTGATAGACTGTTTGTTACCTGCTATGGAGAGGAGATCTATCGAAATAGATTAGCTCAGATAGTTACCAAGCGCGCTAAAGCAGCGAAGATCACAGGAGTTAGGTGTTCACCGCATACCTTTCGTCATACCTTTGCTGTCTCATATTTACGCGCTGGTGGTGATGTATTTACTCTGCAGAAGATACTAGGCCATAGCGATTTATCTATGACTCGACGTTATGTCGAGGTATCTCAGACTGATGTGCAGGAAAAGCATAGAATGTATTCACCGGGTGATAGGATTCAACTTGCCGGGCAATCAATACATAGAACACGACTGAAGTGAAATGCATGAGAATGCGGAGACCGACCGTCACTGGTCGGTCAATCTTTCCCAATAGTGTTTTGACACTAACTTCTTTTTGCCGCGGTAATAGTAGTCTCGCCTAAACTGTTTTAGCGAATCATAGTGCCATTTGGGATACATCGTATTCCACTCGTTGTACCTTGTCTGCCATTGGCTTTGATTTTTTGGTTCACCTATTACAGTGATGAATCTGAATAGGCTTATAATCTTCTCACTGGTAGTTCGAGCCTCACATCCTAATGCAACCTTTTGGGCCATCATATATGCTCTCTTAACTGACTTTGACGAGACCCATGGTGCCACTCTCATAGTGATTGTGCCGCGTGCCCAATCGCCTTCAAGATCGCTATAATGAATAGGAGATACACGGGGTTGTTTGCCACTTAATACAAAGAGCGGAAGATCCTCTTCCATAAAACCATAATCTTCCATTAAATCATTGACGAGTTCCCACAATTCATAAAGCACAGACATTCTGGCAATATCGCCTACAACACATGTTGAATTGGATTGTTTATATAGTAGTCGATAAATATCGAACCATTTCTTTCCTGCTTTAGTCTCGATATATGTTGATGTTTCTGCTTCAAATATTCTTCCAGGTGGATCCACAAATACTTTATAGCGATTAATCCGGAGCGTGGGATATCTGTGAGGCCTACCCAGCGCAGATGCAGGAATATCCCAATCTGTTTCCTTTGACTTGATTATGGCAGTATGTCCTAAATAGGGGATTTCATATTTTCTAAAATCACTTGTTGAAATTAAACGGCAAGCCGGTGATTCTAGGAATTCTATTGATTGTTCTTCAGAAAGAAGATTACCGCCTAGAAATGAATTGCGAAAATCAATCAACCCACGATATTGCTCCGCGCGATTGACGAAGTAGAAAGATAAGGCATTTGCATGCAATTGTTCTATATCGCTGAGTTGTCGGTTTACTTCCATCTGCATTGTATGTTTCTTTCCTATGCCTGATTTACTCCTAGGGTCAGTTTCACTTGTTTCAAATGTATTTTCATATTCTATAAGCAATTCAGCATCTTCTGCCATAAGCTCGGCGACATCTTCAGCATCTTCATTACAGCGTATATCTTCTAGATCCCATTCCCGATGTTTACATAGTATTTGCCACAACACTTCTGTCAATGGCTGCTCTATCAGTTCTCTTAGTTTTACTTTTACATGATCAAGCAATTTTTTTTCAATACTCAAAGGGTCCATTTATCATCACCTTAAAAGGAACTTGATACTATAATAACACGCACTGAGCTATAGTGCCAATTCATATTCTATAGGAGGATATTATGAACCAATCTGAATGGACAATAAGCGTGCCAGAAGCTGGACGGCGAATCGGTGTTGGCAGAAGTGTGGCTTTCCGATTAGCTCGCGAGGGAGTCATCCCCGTCCTTCGATTAGGCAAAAAAATGCGAGTGCCAGTTGAGGCACTCAATCGTATGCTCGCAGAGGCAGGAAGGAAGAATGATCTTGATTAGTAGGTATGAAGAGGCGCCTGAGGACAGAACCTTGGCACGGCAGTCCCACAGGCGCCAGACGCCACGAATCGAATGCGTAACGTCACTCGCATTCTACCCTAAACATAAAATAGAGGCAAGCAAAACCAAAAGCTGCTATGTAAATCACCCACAGCACATTCGCCGTGGAAACAGAGGACCGGAATTACACGGTATGATCCCACAACTAGGAAGGAGGCATTAGTGATGGCGCAAGGTACATCTATAAGAATCAGTGAAGTAATTCGACCTGCTGATAGCTTACCTTCTGCAATAGATGCGTTCATGGTTTTTTGCCGGGCGAAGAACCTCTCAGAAAATACATTGCTCTACTATCGATATCGTCTGGATTCATTCCAGAGGTTTTTAGCTAAGCATACAGGTATATCAGCTCCTCGGGACGTCACGCGGCAGACGATTCGGGAATTCCTTAACGTGGAGATGAACGAGCATAGTCCTACTACTGCAAACCACAGTGTTATTACTTTGAAAGCGTTCTTTGGTTTTCTTTTGGAGGAAGGCTTCCTCGATAATAACCCATCTGCAGGCATTTCCAAGATTCGTTGTAAAAAACGCTTGATAGAGACATTTAGTGCTGAACAAGTAGAAGCCATGCTTGCTACATGCAATAAGAGCTTTCAGGGAATCCGAGATAAGGCTATGATCCTTATTTTATATGATTGCGGGCTAAGAGCCAGCGAGCTTTGTGATATACGACTCGAGAGTATTGACTGGTATGCTCAAACTATCAGTGTCATTGGTAAAGGTGATAAAGAAAGGCTTGTATCTTTCGGAAAGGCTACGCGCTTGGCACTGGCCCAATATATTGCCAGACGCCCTGAAGTTGAAGCCAGTCAATTATTTATCACGTGTTATGGAGATCCACTGGAGCGTCATCGGTTAGGTGCTGTGATTAAAAAGAGATGCAAGCAAGCAGGAATAACTGGGGTGAGATGCTCACCCCACACACTTCGACATACTTTTGCTGTCAATTACTTGCGAGCAGGCGGTGATGTTTTCAGTCTTCAGAAAATACTCGGCCATAGCGATTTGACTATGACCCGTCGTTACTGTGAGCTTAGCCAAACAGATGCACTGGAGCGTCATCGTATGTATTCACCGGCAGATCGACTCCAGTCGCCGAAACCGACAGGGAGGAGGAAACGAATTGCCTGAGCATTTTACAAATACACCAAAACCAGATGAACTTCTTCCTATACATAAGAAACTAATAGTTGATTCAGGAATAGCAGAGGAAGTTGCTTTGCAAAGAGGCTACCGCTCAATAATGAAAAAGTCTGAACTGCGGAGTCTTGGTTTTGCTGAGTCACAGTGTCGGGTACCCGCGCTGTTACTTCCAATCCGCAGTGTATTAGGTGAGATAGTTAATTATCAGATTCGCCCCAATCAACCACGAATAAGAGATGGTAAGGCGGTGAAATATGAGACACCGGCAAAAAGTAAGCTGGCACTTGATGTTCCACCTAGCTGTTTAAGACATTTGTCGGATCCCAACGTACCTCTATTTATAACAGAGGGGGTACGTAAGGCGGATTCAGCGGCGAGCCGTGGCATCTGCTGCATAGATCTTCTTGGCGTATGGAATTGGCGAGGATCAAATGATGTTGGAGGTAAGGTTGCACTACCTGATTGGGAGATGGTTGCTCTGAATGATAGGCAGGTATATATCTGCTTCGACTCAGATGTGGTGCTGAAACCAGCGGTCTACAAGGCAATGGAGAGGATCAAGCCATTCCTTGAGCAAAGAGGTGCCAAGGCATCTGTGATTTACCTTCCTGCTTGTGAGGGTGGTGCCAAAGTTGGTCTGGATGACTTTCTAGCCAGCGGCAATGACTTAAATGATCTGCTGCAATTGGCATCTAATCAGTTAAAGCCTGTAATTGAAAACAATCCAATTGAACAAACACATCCATATAGATCAACTCCATCTGGGCTTATATGGTCCAAAGAGACTACTGAAGGTTCAGTGCTGGTTCCACTCACTAATTTCAGTGCTGAGATAAAGGCGGAACTGGTAATAGATGATGGTTCTGAATCTAACCGCTTCTTCGAAATTGAAGGTCATCTTGGAGATCGGACTACTATAATTAACATTCCATCCAGCAGATTTGATGGTATGGGGTGGGTTACTGAGTTTTTAGGAGCCAAAGCTGTTGTCTATCCTGGAAATAGCAGTCGTGATCGCGCTCGTGCTGCAATTCAGTTGACCAGCAATGATATTACACAACGAATTGTGTTTAGCCATACAGGTTGGCGGGAGATTGATGGTGTCTGGCACTATTTACACGCAGGAGGAGCTATAGGTCCAGATGGTAATAATTCTCTCGTAGAAGTAAGATTACCCGATTCTATGTCATCATTTCAGCTACCTGAACCACCTGTAGGAAGTGATATAGGCCAGGCAATAAAATCTTCGCTTAGAATACTTGATGTGGCCCCTGATGAGATAGTATTCCCGCTCTTTTGTGCAATATGGGCATCTGCTGTAATGATCCCAGATGTATCAGTTTTCCTCACAGGCGCTACAGGAACTGGTAAAAGCGAACTTGTCGCTCTTTGCCAGCAGCACTGGGGACCAAAGCTGGATGCGAGACATCTACCAGGATCCTGGACTAGTACTTCTAATGCACTAGAGTCGCTTGCATTTCATGCTAAAAATGCACTGTTTGTAATTGATGACTTCATTTATACAGGATCATCAGCTGATGCTGCAAAACTAAATCGAGATGCAGATCGTATTCTCCGTGCGCAAGGAAATAACTCGAGTAGAATTCGAATGCGTGCTGATTCCTCTATTAGACCGTCAAAACCACCGCGCTGTATGATATTGAGCACAGGCGAAGATGTTCCCTCAGGACAGTCTCTACGAGCAAGAACTCTTATTGTCGAGATAACTAAGGACGATATAGACTGGCAATTTCTCACTGAATGTCAGAAAGATGCTGCCTCAGGTGAATACGCAAAGGCATTGGCTGGTTTTGTGAGATGGATTTCACCTCAATATCAGGATCTTAGCGGTGGACTTAGCGAAATGCAGCGCAACCTAAGAGACGGAATTGCATTAACCAAATCTCATATGCGGGCACCTGATAATGTAGCTAAATTACTTACAGGCTTAAAGCTGTTTCTTGATTATGCAAAGGATGTATCAGCATTAAGTGAGGAAGCTGCATGTTCATTATGGGAGCGAGGACTTTCTGCTCTAAGAAAACAGGCGTTGTCACAGCAACAGCATCAAACGGAGTATGAACCAGCAAGCAGATTCATTGAATTGTTGCGTTCTGCAATTACACGCGGTGATGCTTTCCTTTCGACTGCAGATGATGCTACTCCAGCCGATCCAGAGTCTTGGGGATGGCAAAAGGTTCCTAACAACAATGTTGGCAGCACACACTACATTCCCCGCGGATCCAAAATTGGATGGGTAGATGAGACTAATCTATTCCTTGATCCTGAAAGTGCTCTAGCTGTTGCAAAACAGTTTTCGCAAGATATGGGAGAGCCTTTCACAATTAATCGTAAGACACTCCAGAAGAGACTATTAGAGAAAGGATTACTAATTTCATGTGAGGAATCTCGGAATACACTTACAGTAAGGCGATGGCTGTCTAATAAACGTCGTTCTGTATTGCATATGAGCGTGGAGAGTATCTATCCGCAAGGAACTGACCTTACAGACCAAACTGACCCAGAAGTAATAGATCATCTTCCTGTGCAGCAAACGCCTGGTCAGGTAGTTGGTCAGTCTGCAAGCTCTGGCATGTTAAAAACCGACCCAGTTAACCGACCACTGTCGGTACCTACAAGCTCAGATTTTAATGCTGAGGGCGGAGAGGTCAGTGTGGTCAGTGCGAGAGACCAAGCCATAGATACAGATTGGGGATTACCTTTATGAAAGTATCGTATCTGGCACACCTTCGAAAGCGACGAATAATGATCCGTCTTATTAATGGGCAGCCAAGGATAGGACCAGCAGACAAAGTGCCTCAAAGTATTCTTAAGAAAGCTCGCCATAATCGCGCGAAGATCATCGCAGAACTGAACGAAGAAGCTAACCTTAGGTGGCCTTATTTTAACAATTGTGGGGATCTGGTGATTCCTCACGATTGCCCACCTAGGTTTCGATACTGGCAGGATGGCCAAAGCCTTATGGACACATTAGTCGAGTTGGGTGCTGGCGAAGAAATCCTTAATCGTTATGATACATACCGGATTAGCAAGGGAGTGAATCAACAATGAGAGAAGTCAAGAGCTAACCTCGTCAGAAGGGACATCCAGATTCATAGATATGAATAGATACATAGGAAGGAGGATTTATCGAAATGTCCGATAATGTCCGTTTTTCAATAGCTCAGGAAAAAGCCATGCAAGTCTGGTGGGATTGCAATGGTAGATTTACAGAAATTGCCCGCCAGATAGGTGTGAGTGAACGCACAGTACGCCGATGGTCAAGCTCTCCAGCGTTTATGGAACGCTTGAATGCACTTAGACAAACAGCGACAGAAAAGGCCAAAAAGCGGCTTACAGATAATGCAGACAATGCTGCCAAAACATTGACTAATGCAGCAAATAGTGGTGATGTCTCAGCTGCAGTTCACGTTCTGAAAGCACTCAATATATATAAGCCAGATTCTGCTAACATGAACAAATTTGCGACTTTCTTTGCTGGATATAACCAACAGCTACAAATGTTGCTTAATGAACATTGTGACGATGAAACAGCTGATTTAATTGCTATCAATCTCAACGATTGGCTAGATGCTAATACTGAAGAATAGGGTCTGTATAGGGGACTTCAGGGTCGGCAAAGGGCATATTGGATCATCAGAATGGCTAGAGCTTACTGACGGAACATTTTGCTGAGATCATATTAAATTGCTGACCCTGAATGACTTTATTAGGTGATCCAGTAATCCAACTGTGTAGGCAATTATATGATAACTATGGAAGATAATCTGAGCTAGATTCGGTTGGCCTTGCATGGGCATAGCGACTTGTTGTCGCGAGGCTTGAGTGTCCGAGTGTATCTTTTACCACATGCACAGGGCAACCAGCATCTAAAGCATGAGAGGCATGACCGTGACGTAGCCAATGTGGTGAAACGTTTCCTTGAATACCGGCCCGCTTCGCAGATGCTCTCACAATCCTCCAAACTTGGGATGTATCTAAGGGTCCATGCTTTCTTGATATGAAGACAGGATCATCGATACCTGCATCTTCTCTCAATGCCTGGACGGAATTCCATATCCGATCATTGAGTCTGACCCAGCGTGTCTTGCCACCTTTGCCGTAAAGTGTGACCTGTCCTCCCTGATCCCTCGGCTGGAGGTCTTTCCAAGTCAGAGAGACTAACTCAGATACACGAGCACCAGTATAATATAGAATCTCAAGTATCGCGTGGTTTCTAGGGTTATCTTCTAATGCAATCATCTTAACAATCTCATGCTGCTCAAGAATCCTCTCTGCCAGTCTATCAGGAACCTTTAGTAGTTTTACTGCAGCTCCTACGTTGATCTTCAGATAACCAGATCTGTGTAGATCCGATAACAGAGACTTCACAGCAGCCAGTCTTTGATTAATGCTGGCTGGCTTTAGATCAGATGCAATCAGATGATTCTTATACTCCTGAATGTCTATACGAGTTACACCTACCAGCGGTTTATCAACAAACGCAACAAATTCCGACGCTGTCCTCAAGTAGGATCTTCTGGTCTGCGGACTATCATTCTGCTGAAGCCATAGATTAATCATCTTCTTCTCGTCACTTGATAGTAAACATACAGCTTCATTTCGATCAGTAATAGATGTCTCCACTGGCTTATCCTCTGTCTTTTGAATGCAAGATAATTAAGGTTACCTTGCATACAATATACCACATAATAAGCTAGAATACTATAGAGTGGTTTGAAATAATACTGATGGGGTTGGAACTTCACCGAAAGATGGAGTATAATTTTGGAAACGCTCAACCACACTTTTTCCGAAAAGACTTCCAATCTTTCTTTCTATGATAGCCCGTATCAAACAAGCTCGGGAAATAGTTTAGGACATGTTCAATGGCAATAGAAAAGAACATTAATTTCAACGGCAATGGTGCAAATCTTGGCTTTGAAGCAAAACTGTGGGCTGCAGCCGACGCATTGCGAAACAATATGGACGCGGCAGAGTATAAGCATGTCGTCCTCGGGCTGATATTTCTTAAGTATATATCTGATGCTTTTGAAACGAAGTATATCGAGTTGGATACTCAACGTGATCAGGGTGCGGATCCGGAAGATCGGGACGAATATCGTGCATTCAACATTTTCTGGGTGCCCAAAGAGGCACGATGGCAGCATCTGAAAGCCAATGCCCCACAATCCACCATTGGTACCCTTGTGGATGAAGCAATGATCGCAATCGAGCGCGACAACTCTTCGCTGAAGGGTGTGCTTCCTAAAGACTACGCACGTCCCGGTCTTGACAAACAGCGCCTTGGTCAGCTCATCAACTTGGTAAGTGATATAGCCCTTGGAAGCCCTGCGGACCGTGCCAAGGATACTTTAGGCCGCGTCTACGAGTACTTCCTTGCTCGTTTCGCAAGTGCCGAAGGAAAGAGCGGCGGACAGTTCTATACACCTGCGCACGTAGTGCGCGTGCTGGTGGAGATTCTTGCCCCCTACAAGGGGCGCGTATACGACCCATGCTGCGGCTCGGGTGGGATGTTTGTCCAGAGCGAGAAGTTCATCGAGGCTCACAGCGGCACTATCGGCGACATTTCCGTCTACGGCCAGGAGTCGAATTACACGACCTGGCGGCTGGCTAAGATGAACCTGGCAATCCGTGGCATCGATGCGCAGATTGCTCACGGCGACACATTCCACAATGACCGCCACCCCGATCTCAAGGCCGACTATGTGCTGGCCAACCCACCGTTCAACGACAGCGACTGGCGAGGCGACCTCTTGAAGGACGACAAGCGCTGGAAATACGGCACGCCGCCTGCCGGGAACGCCAACTACGCCTGGGTCCAGCACTTCATCTATCATCTCGCGCCTACCGGCCTCGCGGGCTTCGTACTCGCCAACGGCTCGATGTCTACGAACCAGTCCGGCGAGGGAGAGATTCGTAAGAACATCGTTGAAGCTGATCTGGTGGATTGCATGGTTGCGCTGCCCGGCCAGCTTTTCTACTCTACGCAGATACCGGTGTGTCTATGGTTCATCGCTCGCCACAAGAAGAACGGCAGATTCCGCGACCGGCGAGGCGAGACACTCTTTATCGACGCGCGCAAGATGGGCACGCTGGTCGACCGCGTGCACCGCGAGCTGACAGACGAAGACATAGCGACGATTGCCGATACCTACCATGCCTGGCGCGATGACGAGGCTGCCGGGGCCTATGAAGATGTTCCCGGATTCTGCAAGGCAGCTACACTCGATGATATCCGCAAGCACAACCACATACTCACTCCGGGCCGATATGTGGGCGCGGCCGAGGTGGAGGACGATGGCGAGCCGTTCGAGGACAAGATGGCGCGTCTGACCGCCCAACTCCGCGAGCAGACCGCCCAATCTGAGAATCTCGACAAACTCATCTGGGCGAATCTGGAGGATATCAGTGATGGCAAATGAGATTGTTCCCAGCACTCCCAATGAGTTTGTGATCTATCAGACAGAAGATGGCCTGACACGAGTAAGCGTCCGGTTTGAAGGCGAAACCGTCTGGCTGACCCAAGGTCAGATGGTCGAGCTGTTCCAATCAAGCAAGGCAAACATCAGCGAGCATATCAAGCATGTATTTGAGGAGGGGGAACTGGATGCGGATTCAGTTGTTCGGAATTTCCGAACAACTGCCGCTGATGGCAAGAGCTACAACGTAGCTCACTACAACCTTGACGTGATCATCTCCGTCGGCTACCGTGTCAAGTCGCTTCGTGGCACGCAGTTCCGCATTTGGGCTACTCAAAGGCTGCGGGAGTACATCGTGAAGGGATTTACGATGGATGACGAGCGCCTGAAGGAGGCAGGGGGCGGCGACTACTTCGATGAACTGCTCGAGCGCATCCGAGACATCCGCTCATCCGAACGGGTCTTTTGGCGGAAGGTGCTCGATATATACGCCACCAGTGTCGACTACGACCCGAACGTAGAAACCTCAAAACGCTTCTTCCAAACCGTGCAGAATAAGATGCATTGGGCTATTGCCGGGCAGACCGCCGCCGAGATCGTCCACACGAGGGCGGACGCTGATAAGCCGAATATGGGCTTGATGAATTGGACCGGTGATAGACCGCGCAAAGGCGATGTATGCGTCGCCAAGAACTACCTCTGCGAAGAAGAGTTAAAAGCGCTCAATCTGATCGTTTCGGCGTATCTTGATTTCGCCGAACTACAAGCCGTGACACGGAAGCCGATGACAATGGCGAGCTGGATAGCTAAGCTGGACGACTTTATCCGCATCAGCGACCGTGACATCCTGAACCATGCCGGAACCATATCGCATGAGGCTGCCAAGCTGAAAGCAGAGCTAGAATATGAGAAGTACCGCAAAGCCCAAGCGGCGCTGCCTCAGCCTGTTGATCGTCATTTTGTCGAAGCTGTCGATGAGCTTGAAAAGTTGGAAGCCGAGGCGAAGAAGAGGAAGCCCAGACGCGGCAAGAAAGGCGGTGCGCAATGATAGTGAAGCTTATCTGGGCCAGCCTGGAGGATATCGGCTATGGCGAGTGAATGGAAGCGCTACACTATCGACCAGTTGAAAGCAGATGTGCCAGCCGCCATTGCTATCGGCCCATTTGGCTCGAGAATGAAGAGCGATACGTACGTTCCATCGGGTGTTCCCGTGATACGCGGGAACAATATATCGGACACGAAGCAGTTCACAAACGACTTCGTTTTCATCACGCCAGAGTTTGCAGATCAATTGATATCCCAAAATGTAACGGATGGCGATCTGGTGTTTCCCCATCGTGGCAGCATCGGCACAGTGGGCATTGTCGGATCAGCTCGACCGCGATATGTTCTCTCGACCAGCTTGATGAAGCTCACATGCAATCGATCATTGGTCGAGCCGCTCTATCTCTTCTACTTCTTTCGCTCACGAACAGGCCATCATAAGCTGATGGAGCATGCATCGACCGTCGGAACACCTGGAATCGGCAGCCCGCTTGCTTCTCTTAGATCAATTGAAGTTTCTCTTCCTCCCCTCCCTGAGCAGCAGGCCATCGCCTGCATTCTTGGAGCGCTTGACGACAAGATCGAGTTGAACCGTCGCATGAATGAGACGCTGGAGGCTATGGCGCGGGCGATCTTCAAGAGCTGGTTCGTGGACTTTGACCCTGTGCGCGCCAAAGCTGCTGGACAGAAACCCGTCGGCCTGGCCCCACACATCGCCAACCTGTTCCCGGATGCTTTCGAGGATTCGGAGTTAGGGAAGATTCCGAAAGGATGGTTGGTCGGGACGATTGGTGATCTCGCCTTGCTGAACCCCGAGAGCTGGTCCAAAACAACACGTCCCGATGTGATCAGCTATGTTGACCTGACGAACACCAAGTGGGGTCGCATTGAGGCCGTAACAACATATCTACAAGATGATGCGCCAAATCGGGCTCAGCGTGTGCTGCGGCCACGCGATACCATTGTTGGCACGGTCCGACCTGGTAACGGTTCCTATGCGTTCATCTCACGTGAGGGACTTACCGGCAGCACCGGCTTCGCTACGTTGCGCCCGCGAGAAGAGGAGTGTGCTGAGTTCGTGTATCTGGCAGCCACGGCGATGGACAACATTGAACTGCTCTCGCATTTGGCGGATGGCGGTGCTTATCCCGCAGTTCGCCCGGAGGTAGTGGCCGCAACGCAAGTGATCCGAGCTGACATTCCAGTCCTTGTCGCGTTCAGCGAGGCTGTCGAACCCCTGCTGCAGAGAATTGCGCAGGCCGAGAGCGAGTCTGGCACCCTCGCCGACATCCGCGATACGCTTCTCGCTAAGCTCATCTCAGGGGAGTTGCCGATACCAGACGCTGCAAGCATCATCGGGCGATCACTATGAGCACCAGACTGAAGCCGTGGACAAAGGCTGCCTTCGAGCTTATCGTCCACGCAGAACTTCATCTACGCGATGGAGATGATTTCGACCGACGTATTGCTCACATATGCTTCGACAACGCTATCGAGGTAGCAATCACGACCTATCTCGGCCTCAATCCAATACAACGCAGTAACAGGACTTATAGGCGGGAGGATATTGAGCAATGGAAGTCCAATTACCACACCAAGCTGGAATTCCTGCGGCAGGAAGCAGAGCGCCGAGGATGGACACTGAGAATTCCTAATGACGAGGTCGTGTTCTACCACAGCATCAGGAACGACCAGTATCACGCTGCTGGCGGCGTTCCTGAGAGTGACCACATTGCAGCGCTTCGAGCCGCTGCCCTGGACACATTCGCCATGCTCTTTGAGATTGCCGATGTGGAACAGGTGCTGGAGGAGAGTCTGCAGCAGAGGCTCCCAATGGCAGACGCCCCACAACCAAGAAACCCCACTGTGGACAGACTCTTGGACATGGCTGACGAGCCCGTAGTCGTCGCAGGTCAGCCTTATGCCGTTAGCGAGGCGCTATACGCCATTGACCCACGTGCTTACGAAGACACAGTAGCCGCAGTTATGGAATCCCGGAACATCGTAGATGAGCTAGATGAAAGATATGCCGGCTGTGTGCGACCGACTATTCGACATGCCGGATTTGTGCACTTCGAGCAGAACGTGTATTTGAAGACAGTAGATTCAGACGGTCGTGTCGAGCTAACCAACACCGACTTTGTCTACTCCGGTGAAGACGAGCGCACTTTCTCGCTCGATCACTCGCCAGACGAAAACGCTGATCTTCTACTGCATCAGTTTGACCCGTTCTCAATGATCAACTGCTTTAACTTGTTTACGCATGAAGCAGAACAGCGAATATCGAGTTCACATCAAGTGGGAACGCTGGAGTCACTTTTTCAACCCGAACAAGAGGGAGGCACTGCATAGTGAGCGAGAGGAGCTTTATGGAATCCGTGGTCGAAGAGGCTGCCCTCGCCTGGTTTGAGGCATTGGGTTACACAGCGCTCCACGGCCCTGACATTGCGGCGGGAACGCCGGGCGCTGAGCGTAGCGACCCTGACTACCGTGACGTAGTTCTGGAAGGGCGTGTATGGCAAGCGCTCGTTCGACTGAACCCGGACCTGCCTAGTGAGGCCCTGGAGGACGCATATCGTAAGCTCACGTGCGTTGATGCGCCATCGCTGGTGGAGCGCAACCGCGCCCTACATCGGCTGCTCATAGATGGAGTGACGGTGGAGTATCGCCGCAGTGATGGCTCTATTGCCGGTGCGCAAGCGCGTGTGCTCGATTTCGACGAGCCAGACAACAACGACTGGCTGGCCATCAATCAGTTCACCGTGGCCGAGGGACAGCACACGCGGCGCCCTGATGTGGTGGTGTTTGTGAACGGACTGCCGCTGGCTGTGCTTGAGCTCAAGAACCCGACAGATGAAAATGCCGATATTTGGTCGGCACATCGGCAACTTCAAACCTACCAGGCGCAGATTCCGGCAATCTTCGCCACGAACGCCGCGCTCGTGGTTTCCGATGGACTTGAGGCGCGCGTTGGTGCGCTTGGAGCTGGCAAAGAGTGGTTCAAACCCTGGCGAGCGCTTGATGAGACGCCAGGCACTCAACTGCAGGCGCTGCTTGAGGGAGTCTTTGAGAAGAGGCATTTCCTTGACCTGATCCGCTACTTCATTCTTTTCGAGGACGCAGGCGGCGGAGAGGTGATAAAGAAGATCGCGGGGTATCACCAGTTCCACGCAGTGAATGCCGCGCTGGAGTCCACAGTCAAGGCAGCTCAAGCAGGCGGTGATCATCGCGTCGGTGTGGTCTGGCATACTCAAGGATCGGGCAAGAGCCTTACGATGGCCTTTTATGCCGGTCGCGTGATCCTGCACCCGGCAATGGAGAATCCCACAGTAATCGTGATTACAGACCGCAATGATCTGGATGATCAGCTATTTGGCACGTTCGCCCGCTGCCGGGATTTGCTGCGTCAAGCCCCCGTGCAGGCCGCTGATCGTGCCGACTTGCGGGCGAAGCTTGCTGTCGCATCCGGCGGTGTGGTGTTCAGCACAATTCAGAAGTTCTTCCCGGAAACCGAAGGCGACCGGGAGCCGGTTTCGGAGCGACACAACATCGTAGTGATCGCTGACGAAGCGCATCGCAGCCAGTATGACTTCATTGACGGCTTCGCCCGGCACATGCACGACGCGTTGCCTAACGCCTCGTTCATCGGTTTCACCGGTACCCCCATCGAGAAGACCGACGCGAACACCCGCGCGGTATTCGGCGACTATATCAATGTCTACGATATTCAACGCGCGGTGGAGGACAAAGCTACAGTCCCGATCTACTACGAGAGCCGCCTTGCCAAGCTGGAACTGAGGGAGTCGGAGAAACCCAAGATCGATCCGGACTTCGAGGAGGCAACCGAAGGCGAGGAGATCGAGCGCAAAGAGAAGCTGAAGACGAAGTGGGCGCAGCTCGAAGCAGTGGTTGGCTCGGAGAACCGCATCAAACTGATCGCCCAGGACATGGTTGACCATTTCGAGGACCGCCTCGCCACTATGGACGGCAAGGCCATGATCGTGTGCATGAGCCGCCGCATCGCTGTTGAGCTGTATAACGCACTCGTTGAGCTGCGGCCGGGATGGCATGGGGATGACGACGACCGCGGAATGCTCAAGGTCGTGATGACCGGCTCGGCCTCGGACCCGCTGGAATGGCAGAACCACATTCGTAACAAACCACGCCGCGAAGAGCTCGCTAAGCGATTTCGGAATCCAGCGGACCCGTTCCAGATAGTCATCGTTCGCGATATGTGGCTCACCGGCTTCGATGCTCCCAGTCTGCACACAATGTATCTGGACAAGCCGATGCACGGGCACGGACTGATGCAGGCTATTGCCCGCGTCAATCGCGTGTTCAGAGACAAGCCGGGCGGGCTGGTTGTCGATTACCTGGGTCTGGCCGACGAGCTGAAGCAAGCATTGGCGACCTATACCGAGAGCGGCGGTACCGGCAGCGCGGTAGTCGATCAGGCCGAAGCTGTAGCGTTGATGCTTGCAAAGCACGAAGTCTGCGCGGCATTATTCCATGGCTTTGACTGGTCACTCTGGACAACGGGCACAGCGAACGAACGGCTGTCGCTGCTTCCGGCGGCACAAGAGCATATCCTGGCGCAAGAGGACGGCAAGAACCGCCTGATGCAAGCCGTGAGAGAGCTTTCTCAGTCGTTCGCCTTAGCAGTGCCACATGAGGACGCGCTGCGCATACGCGACGATGTGGGCTTTTTCCAAGCCGTGCGAGCGGTGTTCGCCAAGAGTGCGCCCGGGGAGTCCAGGGCAGACGAGGACCTCGACCACGCTATTCGCCAAATCATCTCCAAAGCGATGGTCTCTGACGAGGTTGTGGACATCTTCGCCGCAGCCGGACTGAAGAAGCCGGATATCTCCATACTCTCCGATGAGTTTCTGGCAGAAGTTCGAGATATGCCGCAGCGCAATCTGGCAGTCGAACTGCTACAGAGGCTCCTAAGAGGAGAGATAAAGACACGCTCGAAGCGAAATGTCGTGCAGGCTCGATCATTTGCAGATATGCTAGAGCGATCTTTGAGACGCTACCAAAACCGTGCGATTGAGACAGCACAAGTTATTGAAGAGTTAATACAGTTGGCGAAGGAAATGCGCGAAGCTGATAAGCGCGGAGAAGATCTTGGATTAACTAACGATGAGATCGCTTTTTATGATGCACTGGAAACAAATGATAGTGCCGTTAAAGTACTTGGTGATGAGACACTAAGAACCATTGCGCGGGAACTGGTTGAAACAGTTCGTAATAATGTCACTATCGATTGGACACTGCGGGAGAACGTAAGAGCTCATCTGAGAGTTCTTGTTAAGCGCATTCTTCGTAAGTATGGCTATCCGCCAGACAAACAAGAAACCGCTACAATAACTGTGCTGGAACAAGCAGAAGTGCTTTGCGCAGATTGGGTGTAATAAATATCGTCCAGAAAGTAGTAACAACCTGAGTTGCATTTGTGCCCTGGATATTGACGGGATAACCTAAGCTGTGCTAAGCTTTCGACACACCATTGATCGCATTTGCTAGTATAGTGACAGAAAGTGATGTTGCTAAAAACTGGAAATCACAATAATAATCTAAGCTGCTGATGTGGTTAACCATGCGGGTATTATGATTGGAGATGGATAATGGCAAGAGCGGACCTCTTAGTTCGCCTGGTTCAATCAGGCATGCAGGGTGACAAGGCTACACAGCGAAAAGTCGTTGAAGCTATTATAGCTGAAGAAAGAGCGAAACAACATCAGGTACTTGCTGAGAAACTTGAGGGGCTTCTGAACTGCGCACCACTTATGGATCGCCCCGCTACTAACGGAACACCAGTTTTTGATCAGCGTACGGGGAACCTGGTTCATGAGACCATTCCTCAAAAAAAACTGGCAGATCTAATACTGCCTAACTCAGTTCTTCAGATATGTCAGAGTCTTGTACAAGAGCACCATCGTTCTGATCTACTGCGTTCTTACAATTTAGAACCCAGAAATCGTGTGCTTCTTATCGGACCTCCTGGTAATGGAAAGACATCTTTAGCCGAGGCCATCGCAGAAGCTTTACTTGTTCCACTTCTGGTTGTGCGGTACGAGAGCATTGTAGGCACTTACCTAGGTGAGACAGCAGTTCGGCTAAGAAAGCTATTTGAATATGCTTCAACTAGAAAATGTGTATTGTTTTTTGATGAGTTCGAGACCCTAGGTAAGGAGCGTGGCGATACTCACGAAACAGGCGAGATCAAACGTGTGGTTAGTTCATTGCTTCTACAGGTTGATAGTCTGCCAAGTCATGTGGTGGTTATCGGTGCAACAAATCATCCGGAACTCCTAGATCGAGCTGTTTGGCGGCGTTTTCAAATTCGCATGAATCTGCCTGAGCCAACTGCAGCTCGATTGGCAGAGTGGTTTGAGAGATATCAGCGTCGCATAAATGTCTCTTTCGGTCATTCACCCACAGTCTTAGCTAAACGATTAGTCGGATCTAATTTTGCTGAGGCAGAAGAATTCGGCATAACAGTATTTCGTCAGTATGTGCTAGAGCAACCAAATTCCGATATGAAAACTATTGTTTCTCAGACACTCCAACAATGGTCTGCAAGATCGGTCAAAGTGGAGCAACAAAATGGAGGTGAATGATGCCTGAGCGTCCACTCCTATTATTTCCACATCCTGAAAATGCCTCAAAATCAAAGTTGTCTAGTGGTTTTCCCCGACTTACGATACCATCTCATCATCGCCAGGGAGAGCGGTTAACTCCTATGTTCAATAAGTTGCAGACGGCGTTCGATACTAGAAGAGTTGAAATGCAACAAACAACAGCAGGAATTGATCCAGAGCAGGTCTTAGTAATTGAAACAATTGGAAGTGTAGAAAATTTCGCAAGAGCCGTCAAGTGTATTGATGGTTTGGAGTGGTTGGGCGAACTAGAAATCGACGAGATAGCTCCAGATGATGATTTTTTCGATGAGTCAAAGCCGGACAAGAGTCTAAATGGCCGTCTGTATCTTGTCATGACGAATCAAAAAGCACTGGATGAAATGCTTTCATTATGGCGTCAATATCAAGCCGATCCCAATATGCAGTTTGTTAGAGGGATGACCAAATTCCGCGATGCTTTTCTTCATCTCAAGGAAATCCGTCGATGGGATGTTCAAGACCGCCTTTCGGAGACTGGTATCATTGATATTTGGCGCCAAGATCTCAAATACGATGGTGATAGAATGCTTCGTTTTGAGGCAGAGTTATGGTTTAGAGAAAATACTGCTAAAAGAATAATTAGTCAACAAGAAGTTTCCAATTTGGTGCAACAAGCTGGAGGCCAAATTTTGGGCCAGTGTGTCCTTGAAGACATTGCATACCATGCCATACTAGCTGAATTGCCGGCTAATTGCGTAAGAACGATTATTGATGATCCAACTGTTGAGTTAGTCAAGTGCGACAACATAATGTTTTTCCGGCCTGTTGGGCAGATGTCAGTCGGGGATCAACATATTGATGGTGAGATCGAGAGAGGTACTGTCAAAGATGCACCTTTGCCAACTGGCAGTTCGGTTGTTGCAATTCTAGATGGACTCCCGATAGAAAATCACCTTTCGTTAGCAGGTAGACTAAGAATCGATGATCCAGATAATTGGTCTGAAGATTACACCGCATCTGAACGGATTCATGGTACGTCGATGGCATCATTGATAGTACGCGGAGATATGAATGATAGCTCTGCAGCGCTTGCACGTCCCGTCTACCTCCGCCCTATTATGAAGCCCATGAAGAATTGTTTTATAACACCCCGCCCAGAGTGTGTGCCCGATGATGTTCTCGTAGTAGATTTGATACATCGTGCGATCAAGAGGATGATTGAAGGCGATGGAGAAGATGGACCCGTTGCTCCAGATGTTCGAGTTATTAACCTGTCTTTTGGAGATAAAAGTAGACAATTTATAAATGCAATGAGCCCTATTGCACGTCTTATAGACTGGCTTAGCGTGAAGTACAATGTACTTTTTATTATTAGTGCGGGAAATCATTGCAGCCAAATATCACTTGAAATTGCTGATGATGAGTTCCGCGCACTTGCACCCGAAGATCTTGAGAAGATTACAGTGAAAGCGCTCTACCAAGATGCACGACATCGAAGATTGCTTTCCCCTGCAGAAAGCATGAATGGCATAACTGTTGGCGCAGTTCATTTCGATAGTTCTAATGTAGTTCAGGTAGGAAATAGAATAGATCCTTTTGGTCAGTTGCTCCCTAGTCCAGTATCAGCTTTCGGAAGTGGATATCGAAGAGCAATAAAACCGGATATTCTATTCGTAGGTGGTAGGCAGTATTATCGACCCGTTATGAAATCAGGCCCGTCAACTATTGAACCAGCGATCCATCGTATTCCACCTGGAAATAAGGTCGCATCTCCAGGAACAATAGAAGGAGAGCTTTCGGCAACATCATATTGTTGTGGGACAAGCAACGCTGCTGCACTCATAAGCAGATCTGCTGGCATCTGCTATGATTCTTTGATTGATATACTTAATGATCAACTGCCTGCTTTTAATGATGATGTCTGCATTACTCCTCTGCTCAAAGCAATGCTTGTTCACGGGTGTATGTGGTCTGATATGGGAGAAAGATTATTAAGTGTTATAAAGGATTCAGAAATCGGGAGAAAAATCGTTGAAAGAGCTAACCGCCTTTATTCTAGGTCTGCTGATATAGCTAACGAGATAAATAGGCAGCACAAGAAACTGTTGGCTCGGTGGTTAGGATACGGCATGCCAGAGATCGAGCGTGTGCTTAATTGCACTAAGCAAAGAGCTTCTTTACTAGGATTCGGGCAGCTATCGGATAGCGCAGCGCATGTTTTTAGATTACCTTTACCGCCTTCACTTGGTTCCCGTCCTGAATGGCGACGCTTGACCGTTACTCTTGCCTGGCTTTCTCCCTTAGCAGTAAATACACAGAAATATAGAACAGCTAGTTTGTGGTTCGAGATCAAAAACAGCAACCTAGTTCCCTCGAGAAGTGATGCGGATTGGCAGGCGGTTCGTCGCGGTACTGTTCAACACGAGGTTTTTGAAGGTGAAAAAGCAGAGCCATTTATTGATGGTTATGCTATGGAAATCAAAGTGAACTGTCGTCAGGAGGCTGGTAAAATCGTTTCACCAGTCCCTTATGGCATGGTTGTCTCTTTAGAAGTTAGTGAGGGCATTGATATTGCGGTGTATGATGAAATTCGCACTCGAATTGCACCTCCCATCCAGATACAGCAAAGTAACGATGTCTTATGATCCGGCGCCAACAAGTAATCTATTTATAATACTCCAGACCTTGTTTTAGTATAGCTTACTATTAGAGGCAATTGCGTTATCTGTAACTGATCTCAATTCTGTTGATTCAAAGAAAGTAAAAGCCCCAAGCAGTGAGCGTGGCAAGTATTCAATGTGCGGAAAAAGTAAAAAATCTACCCCAATAAAAGC
>JBDKUO010000027.1 GCA_039679645.1 Armatimonadota bacterium | reverse complement strand
AACTATGAAATTCAAGTGGAGTATTAACAAAGATGTGATCCCATGGACATATCGGCTATTTATGGATAGGAAGACTCTGGCTGTTGCCAATGCCGAGCTGAGTAAAGCTCAGAAAGATTTTGATGAGGAAATAACACGCCGCCGACAGGCATTCGCGGATATGATCGATAACTGGGACGATGACCAGATTGCCGATGATGACGAGGATAACCCATATTTGGCCAAGCTGCACAAGTTTGGCATAGGTGCGGCTGTGAAGGGTTTGTTTAACGATATCCCGAACCTTAGGGAATCGTTTATTAACAAAGAGTATGACATGGGTTATTACCCGATCTCAAAACTCTCGCCTGAAACGCAGCAGCTCGTTTTGAATGCAGTGAAGCAGAGATATAAGATTCAGGGGTATAGCAGTGACGGCAACGGTTTTACTGAAGATAATGAAAAGGCGTTCACTACGGGTGGTATGTTGCTGGATGTTGTGCCGGATGAGTTGGGCTGGAAAGCCAATGAATACAGGAAGTTTGCCGGTATAGGGCTTTATATTAACGATATCTTTTTTCAGCTTGATCCTCTTCTGGGCGACCCTTCCAGCCCGTTGAACCAATGCCGTGCTCAGGTGGATTTGCAAGCATGTGAGAAGAACATACCGCTAAAGGATTCATGGGCACAGAGCGAATCTGCATGGCAGATGGCTGCAATTGATGAGTCCAAAAAGCTTGAGGAGTCGTTTCCGACCGAACCCCAGCCGGATATTCCCGATGAGCCCGATCTGCACAATAGGATAGTGGTTAAGCCTGAAGAAAAAGAGTGGCTTGGGCTTGTGGACTTTCAGGCGGCGGTTGCTCAGGCGAGCGGGTTGGCAGTGGTTTCCGACAGTTTCAAAATGACACAGGGATATGCAGTGGTCGGCAATACCGAGATGGAACTCAAAGATGTAATGAAGAGCATATGCGAGGGCTATCGTTACAATTGGGAAAAGCACGGCGATATTATAGAGATGAGCAGTAAGGAGTGGTTCAAAAAGAGGACGACTCAGATCCCGGATGAATGGGTCGAAAGATGGGAGGCTAACCTCAAAAAGCGCGGCTATATGTCTATCGACGACTATGTGCAGATCGCGATGCTGACTACTGCTCAGTTGTTCGAGAATATCGAGACGGACGAGAGCTTTTACAAAGCCGAGATTTTCGATTCGGCGCATTCGACACAGATATGGTTACTTAGGCTATACGCTTCATTTAGCGCCGAACAGAAGAAAGCAATGTATTCCGATATGGGCCTGCCGACCATGACGTTTTCGCCGGACCAGTGGGCTCTGCTGCGCAATATATATACCGAACCATGGTTTAAGTCGGACGGCGTTTCAGCAGTATTCAGGTGCAGCATTGCTGATGATGAGAAGAAGATACCAAAATATACATTCAGGCTTTTCAATGCCAAGACAGGTAATGAGCTGCTGAACTGGCAAGTAAAGATGCTTGAGTATAAAGAACCGGCCAAACCCGAGCCTGAGACTACAAAAGCTCAGGATAAGAAAAGCGAGAGCACCACTCAGCCTGCAACAGGTTCGCAGACAAAAGCGACTACCAAATAAGTGTTTTGGTCACGACAGCAGTCCTGATATTGCGGACAGAGAGGCTTTCATGTTATAATTTGGAGGTCGGTTATGACTTTGCCCCCTTAGCTCAGGGGATAGAGCAACTGCCTTCTAAGCAGTGGGTCGGGTGTTCGATTCACCCAGGGGGCACCATATGGCGGGTGTAGCTCAGTTGGTTAGAGCGCCAGGTTGTGGCCCTGGAGGCCGTGGGTTCGAGTCCCATTACTCGCCCCAATTAGTAGAAATGCCGGTTATCTTCGGGTGACCGGCATTTTTATGCTTTGAGCGCTATTATAGTCACTATAATATAGAGCACGAGGTTAATGAGAAGAGGCTTATCTTCGAGAAGCACCTGCTCAGGCGCACCGCCCGCGTTCTTGGTGTGGATAAGAAACAAATAACGAAACAGTCCGTAGACCACAAACGGGGCCGTGACCATCATTGCCGGATGCTGCTGACCGGAGTAGTAGTTGGGTGTAAATGTGTAGAGGAAGTATGCCATCAGCGATGCCGAGGCCGATATAGTCAGCATCTGATCGAGCATTGATGTCGAATACTGTCCGAGCGTGCGCCTGTAATCAACTCCTCCATTTTCCAGCGTCGCTATTTCGCCTCTGCGCTTGGCAAGCCCCAAAAACAGCGCCAGAAGAGTCGTGCAGACCAAAAGCCAAGGCGAGATCGCCACATGGATCACCACTGCTCCGGCGGCAGCGCGCAGCACGAACCCACCGGCTATCGTGAGCAAATCCACTATGACCACATGCTTAAGATAAATCGAATAGGCTGTTGTCAGCAGAAAGTAAACTGTGACCATCAATCCGAACGAGGTTGCCAATGCATATGAGGCGGCAAGCCCTCCAATAAGCACAAGCACGCCGAATACGACCGCTGCGCCTATCGGCACCTGTCCGGCTGCAATAGGACGGCGGCATTTGCGAGGGTGTTTGCGATCGCACTCGACATCACAGGCGTCATTTAGAATATATCCCGCGCCAGATACAGCGCAGAACAACCCAAATGCGGCCACCACTCTAAGCAGAGCACTCGGCGAATGCCCTTGTTCGATGGTAAAAAGATATCCGGCAAACACAAGCAGGTTTTTTGTCCACTGCTTGGGCCGCAGTGAGATCGCAAGACCCGCGATTGTAGTAAGCAATTTGCCTCCGATGAAGCTAGTCGCCGATTACGGAAATAACTTCCGATGTCTGCGCCTGCTTTTTCAATCCATCCACGTCACTGACGGTAAGCGTAACAGTGAAATCACCGCCGCGTGTGAAGACATAGTGTGCAACCTTGCCCGCCTGCTCCTCCTGTATACCGTTGCTGCTGTCGAAGTCCCATGAATACTTCAACGTGCTGACTCCGCCCTCGGCATTTGCCGTAAGAAAAACATGGTCGTAAACAGCAACCGTCTGGCTTCCTATTGGTTCAACTGTTATAGGCGTGTTATCGGTGATCAGCTTGATCTCACCGAGATAGAAAGTGTTCGGTATATCAGAAAATATAAGCACCTTCTTGAGACTAAAGCCGCCTGCCTTGAACTTTGCCAGAGGAACGGCAATTCGGACCCATTGGTCATCGGGGTCCAAGGTGCCTGTTGGTTCTTCAACTGAGATACTTGAACCACTGTCGGATGTGAAGACAAACCTTATCTTGCTCACTTTCGGCACGGTATATGGTTCTACGTCAAAAGAATAGCCCGTACCTGCAGCGGGATCGACCGTTTTGACATCACCAAAATAAAATGTGAATACTAGGTATCGAGACGCCTCGGGCGTTCCGGTAAACAATGTCACCGGTTTAGTGAACTCCACTCTGCCGCCTGCATAATAGCCCTGAGAAGTGATCTCAATAGCGTCACTGCCTGTCAGGATCACCTTTGTGGACTCGGTTGCTTTGCCGCTTCCCCATGAACCGACCGTTATGCCGTCTTGGCTGATTGGCGCGCCCTTATATATATAGGCTTCGTCTTTTGTCTGGGCATTCGCGGCGACAGCCATAACGGCAATCGCAATCAATATAATCAAACGAGAAAACCGCATTACTTCATATCCTCCAGCTTTAATTCTACCGGGAGCCGACCGCAGTGTCAATTTTGAATTTTGAACTCTGATCTCTGAGTTAGGGAATGTGGCTCATTCAACTCAAAACTCAAATTCCTCAGCGGAGCGGACGTTGATCCGGCGGATGCTTGTCGCATGGGATGTGACAGGATCAACGTCGATCAGGATGCCTTGGAGCGCCGGCTCGCCTTCCGCAGGCTTTATCTTGCCGGGCATCTGTGTGAGAAACCTCCTGATGGCCTCCTGCGCGTCCAATCCGAGCACGGACTCGACTATGCCTGTCATTCCAGCATCGGTTATATATGCGCTCCCGCCCGGCAGCACCCTTTCATCAGACGTCTGTACGTGCGTGTGTGTTCCGACTATAGCGCTGACCCTGCCGTCGAGATAATAACCAAGCGCTGCTTTCTCAGATGTGGCTTCGGCATGCATGTCTGCAATGACCATACCGGCATTTTCGCCAAGCTCAGTCAGGATCGTGTCTGCTGTGCGGAAGGGGCAGTCCAGCGGAGCCATAAATGTCCTGCCCATCAGGTTGATCACACTGACGGAATGTCCGTCCTGTGTCTTGAAAGTGCCGTAGCCTCGACCGGGGGTGCCGGGCCCGTAGTTGGCGGGGCGCAGTATGCGTCTTTCTTCGTCGATGTAGTCCCAACTGTCACGTTTGGACCAGGTGTGATTGCCCATGGTGATTACATCCGCCCCTGCATCAAAGATTGCCTTAGCGACAGGTTTGGTAATTCCAAACCCGCCCGCTGCGTTCTCACCGTTTGCAATCACGAAGCTTACATCAAGACGCGAGCGCAAGGCTGAAAGCATATCATTTACGGCCCTGCGCCCTGGATTTCCGACTATATCACCTACAAAAAGCAATTTCAACTATATGTCACCAGAATCTTGCATTACCTCCAGGTAGGATACCTGGAGGTATAAAACGTATTTCACGGCAGGCCGGAGTAGGGGATGGAATCCCCTTATATGTGCGGCGGGGGAAAGATTCCCCCGCCGATCGGTAGTTTACTAACTGATCGGGCGCGATATCTGATCGCGACCGCAAAGAAAATGCCGCGATTTCAAATCGCGAAATTCTGTTTCGGGCTGGATCGGATATCCGGCCCGATCAGGTTTTGCTGTTGCCTATTACCTGTTACCTACTTCGCATACTCTACGGCACGGGTCTCGCGGATCACCGTGACCTGGATCTGGCCCGGATACTCCATTTCCTCTTCTATGCGCCGCGCGGTATCGTAGGCAAGTTTCACCGCTGAGTCATCATCAACCTCGGTGGGCCTGACCATGACCCGAATTTCGCGGCCGGCCTGGACGGCGTAGGTCTTCTCGACACCGGCAAACGAGTCGGCTATGGTCTCGAGCTTCTGGAGTCGCTTGACGTAGGTTTCCAGTGTCTCGCGTCGAGCGCCCGGCCTTGCTGCTGATATCGCGTCCGCTACCAAAACCAGCACTGCCTCGACTGAATGCGGCTCGATATCATTGTGATGCGCGCCTACAGCATGGCAGACTTCAGGCGGCTCGCCGTAGCGCTTCAGCAGGTCCATCGAGATGATTGCATGAGAGCCCTCGACCTCAAAGTCGACAGCCTTGCCGATATCATGTAAAAGCCCTGCGCGCTTGGCCAGCGGCACGTTAACCTGCAGTTCCGAGGCAATCGCCCCGGCAAGGTGACACACTTCCACGCTGTGCTGAAGCACATTCTGGCCGTAACTCGTTCTGAACCGCAGTCGGCCCAGAAGTTTGACCAGTTCGGGATCGAGACCCGTAACGCCTGTCTCAAAAACGGCCTGGTCGGCGGCTTCTTTCATCTTGGCCTCAGCCTCGATCTGCGCCTTGTTGATCATCTCCTCGATGCGGCCGGGGTGAATCCGACCATCAAGGATCAGGTTTGAAAGCGCCACGCGGGCAACCTCGCGCCGAACCGGGTCAAAGCCCGATATTACTACGGCTTCAGGTGTGTCGTCTATAATAAGATCGACTCCCGTAAGTGTCTCGAATGCGCGAATATTACGGCCTTCGCGACCAATTATCCGGCCTTTCATGTCATCGCTGGGGAGAGGAACCACCGAGACCGTGGTCTCCGTAGCCTGGTCCACAGCACAGCGCTGTACGGCAAGTGTGATGATGTCTCTCGCCTTGCGGTCAGCTTCTTCTTTTGCCTGTTCTTCGGCTTGTCTGATAACGCGCGCAGTTTCACGCTCCATCTCTCGATCGATCTGACGCATCAGTTGCTCTTTGGCCTCATCGGCGGACATTCTGGATATCTTTTCCAGTTCGCCCCTCTGCTGCGCAACCATGGCCTCGCCCTCTTCAAACTTGGCCTGCGCATCAGACTCTTTCTGCTGAATGTCTCTTTCTTTTCGATCGAGGTTTTCAAGCCTGCGCTCCAGTGTCTCTTCTTTCTGGGTCAGTCTTCGCTCTAACCTCTGAATATCAGCCCGTTTGTCCTTATTCTCCTTTTCGATCTCGGCGCGTACCTTGAACGCCTCTTCCTTGGCCTCAAGGAGAATCTCTTTTCGTTTGGCTTCGATTTCCTTTTTGAGTTCTTCTTCTCGTCCCGCAAGTTCCGATCTCTCGGACTTTACGTTCATCTGAAGTTGACGTATATACCCGAAATAGGCTATACCAAATGCCGCGGCGCCGATTACCAGTCCGCCGACAACCGCGATTACCCAGCTTGTCATAACGCCCTCACCTCCTCGAATTGATGGGATGTGAGGTTGAGCGAATTATTATCTGACCAGTAATAACTCCCCGTTTGGGGAAGGATAATATCCTCGACTCTTCCTCTCGAACTATTCGTGTAAAAGCTCTTCAAATACTCTGTTTATAACTTCCCAGCCGAACCCTCTTCTGGCAAGAAAGGAGCCCAGCCTCTTCTTTGAATCAGGATCGAAACCATCGGACTTGCCGATCTTCTTTTGGGCGACCGAAAGCGCCAGTTGAAACTCGGCGTCTTCGTCCAGACTATCAAGCGCTTCCTCTACGGTCGATGCGTCAATGCCCTTTGACCGCAGTTCCCACGCAAGTCTGGTCCTGCCCATCGGCTTTGCAGCCGTTCGCGAGTTTACCCAGCCCCGACTGAACTTCTCATCGTTCAACAGACCGCAGCCGGATAGTTGTTTTATTACTTCTTCTACGGTATCTTCGGGAAAATCGCTCCCGATAAGGCGTTTTCTTATCTCCGAGACTGATCTGTCCCGATATCCCAGGAGCCTAAATGCGCTCTCCCGGGCCTTTCTTATCTCTTCAGCCTTAAGGATTTCGACTAATCGATCATCATCAAACGACTGGCCGACTCCAAGGCCGAGCGCGACTATGATATCTTCATGAGTGCCGACGAGAAACTCACCGTCCACAAATATCGATCTTCTATAACCGCGTCTTTTTTGCGGCTCTATTGCCGTGATTTTGCCCATTATATTGTTATGAGTTCCGAGTTAATTGTTGTGAGTTGCTCACTACTCGGCGGCCGCTGTCTCCGTTTTTTCAGGCTCGGCCTCATCATCTTCATTCGCTTTACGAATCTGGGATTCGAGATCGGCCATGAGTTCCGGATTGTCCTCAAGATAGGCCTTTGCGTTCTCTCTGCCCTGGCCAAGACGTGTCTCGCCGCAAGTGAACCACGTGCCGGTCTTGGTCACAAAGCCCATATCTGTCGCCAGGTCGAGAATACTCCCGCTCTTGGAGATGCCTTTGCCGAACATGATGTCGAACTCAGCATCCTTGAAAGGCGGCCCTACTTTGTTCTTGGCTACCTTGACCTTCACACGATTCCCCACAGCCTCGCCGCTCACTTTAAGCGTCTCGATTCGTCTGACTTCGAGCCTGACGCTGGACCAGAACTTGAGCGCGCGGCCTCCGGGTGTGGTCTCGGGATTGCCGAACATGACCCCGATCTTCTCGCGGATCTGGTTAATGAAGATCGCGGCAGTGTTCGACTTGGAGACCGATCCGCCGATTTTTCTCAGAGCCTGGGACATGAGCCTGGCCTGCAGGCCCATATGCGAGTCGCCCATATCGCCCTCGATCTCAGATTTTGGGACCAGAGCGGCAACTGAGTCGAGCACTACTATATCAACAGCCCCACTTCTGATAAGCGCGTCCATGATCTCCAGAGCCTCTTCACCGGTCGAGGGCTGCGAGACCAGCAGCGCATCTACATCCACACCGAGTTGGCGCGCATAATCGGCGTCAACCGAGTGTTCTGCGTCTACAAACGCGGCAGTGCCGCCGGCTTTCTGAGCCTCGGCTATCACGTGATAGGCGAGGGTCGTCTTGCCGGAGGATTCCTGACCGTATATCTCAGTGATCCTGCCGCGCGGGATTCCACCGGCCCCGAGCGCCATATCAAGCGCAATCGCGCCGGTGGAAATAACACTTACATCAAAGCGCGGCTTTTCACCCAGACGGATGATGGAACCGCGTCCGAACTGCTTTTCAATCTGCGCCATAGCCATATCCAGCGCTTTTGATTTGTCCATAAGTAAGTTCCTTCCTTAACCGGCAGACTGAATTGCCCTGCGGTTAAAACCACGGCAACGACTACACAAAGTCGGCCTTCGCCGACTGATACCTCAGCGTCCGAAGGGACACTTCGTGTTTTTGTGATAAAAATCTTCGTTCGGGTCAGTATTCGGAAATCCTGACCAGCAAACTAAAGATCAATAACCTGAATGGGCGTATAGGTCGGACCCTCACGTCCAAGGTTGCTGCGCATTACGGCCACGCCCGACACCCGCTGCGTGCCAAGGTTGTTGGCGTCTACTTTACCAATTCCTTCGGCAAGCGCTCTTAAAAACCTGCTTGTCTTCACTCTGCCGATTGTTATATGTGCCTTGAATGGTTTGTCTTCTTTTTCAAAACCCATCTCGACGAGCTTTTTGTCTATCGACCGCGCAAGTTCGGCGAGCTTCTCGCGGCCGTCAGCGCTGCCTACCCAGACCACCCTTGCCCTTGCGGGGTTCGGAAATGCCCCGACTGATGATATGGCCAGGTCGAACGGTGAAAAGCCCTGTGCGCCCTCTTCGACAGCGGAGATGACATCCGGCAATACGGCCTCATCGACATTTCCAAGGAACTTCATGGTGATGTGGAAGTTTTCGGGCGCGACCCATTTCACGTCCGGGGCGAGCTTCTTGAGTTGACTTTGGACCTCGGCGACCCTGCGCCTAATGGCATCGTCCATCAAGACTGCTACGAATGTGCGGATAACCTTCATGGTCTCTTTTTTTCGGAATGTCCCGGAATATCCTCATTCAGCCAAGAGGGCTAAGAGGAATTTCCTGCCAAGAACAGCCTCAGCATGTTTAACGCAAACTGGGATGCGCTCAGCTTTATATTTATCCGGCTGCCGACAAATTGATATCGTTCGGCAGCAGTTCCCATGTCACTTGCAAGGGCCATATACACCAGGCCCACCGGTTTTTCGGGCGTTCCTCCGCTCGGTCCGGCAATTCCGGTGATAGAAAGGGCAACATCCGTTCCCGAACGCCGCCTCACGCCCTCAGCCATCGCGCGGGCAACCTGCTCGCTGACGGCTCCGTAATTAATCAACAACTGCTCGTCGACTCCCAAAAAATCCATCTTTGCCTGGTTGGCGTAACTCACTACACCGACCATAAAAGCCGCCGAGCTTCCAGGTATATCCGTTATTCTATTCGCAACAAGCCCGCCTGTGCAGCTTTCAGCCAAAGAAAGCGTGAGGCCGCGCCGCACCAGGCTATCCACAACCACCTGTTCCAAAGTCTCATCATCCCTGCCGAACACGCACTCCCCGAGCACGTCCGTTATCTTGCGGTCCATCTCGTCGATCATAGCGTCCGCCTCGGCTGTATTAGCCGCGCCGGCAGTCACTCTCAAATGGACCTCACCCGGACTTGCATAAGGAGCCACGGTAGGGTTCGAGCTTTTCAACAAGTGCTTAACTCTATCTTCAACACTTGACTCGCCAAGACCTGCAACACGCAGAATTCTTGATCTAATTATACCAGATTGATTTCCAATGCGCTCGCGAAGGTATGGGATCGCCCGCTCGTTGACCATTGGGATAAACTCCCTTGGCGGCCCAGGCAGCACTATCACGACCTTGCCGTCCCCAGTCTCAAAGATCGCGCCTGGAGCGGTGCCCATTGGGTTGGGCATGATCCTGCCGCGAGTCGGGCCCATGGCCTGCTTTATATTGGACTGGGGCATCTCGATTCCGCGCGTAGCAAAGAAATTACGGATACTGCGCTCGGACTCTTCGTCGATGACCATCTTATCACCGACTACCTTCGCCACTGTCTCTTTTGTTATATCGTCCTGAGTCGGGCCAAGCCCGCCTATAGTAAAGACTATATCCGAACGAGACAGCGCCTGCTCCAACACTTCGATCAATCTGGATTCGTTATCGCCGACGGTGGCCCTGTGGTGCAGAGTTATCCCCAACTCGGGCAAGAGTTTGGATAGATATGGGGCATTCGTGTCCACGATCTGCCCAAGCAATAATTCCGTGCCTACCGACACAATCTCCGCGCGCACCGGCTACCTCCAAAAAATCTACATTAATTATAACCTATCGGCGAATGTGGTAGCAAGTCAGATTAGATGTAAGAAGTAAGAGGTTATGCAATCACGGCTTCTTTTCGTCTCTGTGTTTCGGATCGACATATACAGGTGTGCGCAGGTGATATTCACCAGGGATATCCCCGAAGTTGGTGCATGCTTTGAACGTGTAGATGAACCGTTTTCCGTTTGTCTGCTTTGTGCACGTGATCCTGGCTCCGGATGATGCAATATCAAGATTTACGAGAAGTGGCGAGCTTATACCCATCATCAGCTTTGCAATTGACTGCTGCTGACCGGGGTTAAGGCTGCCGTATGCCAGGCCTGCATCTGAAAAGAGCATAGAGCGCTGAGCGGCAGCAAAGGAGGCGTATATCTTAAGATACTCGCGCTGCTTCCACATAGTATCCACTGCGAACCTGAGAATATCATCATTCGTTATGCTTCGACGGATCTGCTCGTCGTTAAGAGAGGCAACTTCTGCTAGATCATCTATATCGAGAGTGCCGGTATCTTGGAATTTTTTGCGGAGCCGCTCGCGCAGGGCGTTGGCGATGCGGCCTTCGCGTATGTCATACCAGTGCACGTCCCACAGCTCGATTACGTTATCATTTCTGTTCCAGTTGTAATAGTAACTTTTCATAGAAATGGTTTCGAGTGCACTGCGGAGTTTTGAATCCTTATCGAAGGCCAGATTGGTTTTGCCACGGAAGTTGTCCGTGACTATCGCGAAACCTGAATTATCGGCCAGAGCAGCCACCATACCGGTGATTGTCTTTGATGCGACTTTTTCTTTGAGCGGCACATCGATAGCAGGGTCGTCAGAGTGTTCGATAATAGGCTCCTGGGTATAGGAGTCGATACAAACCTTGGGGCTATTGAGGGCTTCTTTCTCTCTGGCAGCAACGATCTGATCTATCACCTGATCATAGATGTCCCAGAATGTACACCTGTTTTCGTAAGCCTGCAGAAATGCTTTTTCACGCAGTCTGCTTGACTCGGAGTCCAGAATATGTAAAGGCAAGTAAACATAATCATCACCTACAGCAATATTCAACCATGGAATATCAGATGGCGTGTTGCTTTTGTATAAATCAACCTTTATTGGTGCTCCTTCTTGATTCAGTTTATCAAGCCGCGAGTTCTCTCTGTCTTTGCTCTCGCCATCATCCACAAGTATTTGAGAATGCAGTTTAAGATAAGCCAGCATGGAATTCGCCAATGCGTTCCTTGAACCCGTCGAGAGCCAGGAAGAAGATAGCTTAAGCTCATCACCGGCAAGCCAGGCCTCCGCAACCGAGGGAGTCTGCTTGAGAAAATCGATAAGCGGACTGAGCACACCAGCTTTTAACAAGAGATAGTGCTTGGGGTCATCTTCTTTGAGTTTTGCAAGCTCCTGCTCAGACATGGAAGGTATGCTCATAAACTTATCCCAGGCTGCTTTGCGCTTCTTCGCATCTATCTCTTTAAGCTCAGCCACACGCTTATTCACTCCGGCGATGGCGGCTGGGTCTTCTATCAGTCGATATGTCCAGTTTGGAGACTTGCCGCCCCTGACCCACTTGAAGTGCAGTGTGTGAGCGATTGAGTCCATCAGAGTGGAAAGGGGGATATCGGCGGCCATCACTGTAGTGCAGTCTTCGCGGACGCGCCAGTCCGATAAGTTGTGACCTGCGTAAAAGGTGATGCCGGTCTCGTTTGTCAAATCATCAGCGATGTCGGTGATAGGTCTGAGTTTGGCCTTATAGGTGATCTTTTGGTCGAGACGCGGGTCTCTTACAGGCTGGATCGTCTGCTTTTGAGTAAGCATGTTTGGGTCTACAGCCGTTTTACCCTCTGCAAAAGCGAAAACAGTTGCAGTTGCCAATAGAATCGGGACTATGAATAAGGTTCTGCGCATTCGAGTCCTCTCACAATGCAAATATGGCTGTCTTATACCTCCAGGTAAGGATACCTGGAGGTATAAGATAAGGCACTATCAATTTGCATGACGCTCGAATGCGGAATTTTCACAATAATTGGACGAATAGAATTCCCACAAAGCCATCAGCGCAATGGCCTGGCAGAGCACACCCACCATCGCAAATATTGCGTACACAGGTAGTTGAAGATATGACCCTTTGTTGGTAACGACTGCATACCACAGAAAATTCTCAGCAAAACGCACGATTGCAAAGATCATGTATCCCAGCGCAATAAATGGGATCAGTTGTTTCCAATCCCTCCTCCATATTCGCAGGCTGCCCGCTGCGGACTCGGAAAACCGCTCCGACTTGTCGGCTATGCGAAAAGGCGCGAATGAAAACGCAATTACAGTCAATATTGTCAGTATGAACTGTATCAGGCCGCCCGCACTGTCCAGACGGTAAAGTAAATAAGGTGTGAATGTAAGCAGGCCATATATCAGAAACAGCAGCAGCATACTAGGAAATTGAGCAATGCAGTCAGAAAGAAAATGGGCTCTTATATCCGTTTGCCTCTTGAGACCCATGATTAATCCGCCGACCAGGAAACCGTTGACGGATGCCAACACGACTATGCCTAAAAGCCCCGCATGTGTCAACGGCATTTCGGCGTGGACTACTTGAGTGACAATGCGTTTACCTTTGAATGTCTTTACAGACTTAGATGTTGTCTGAGCGTTGATATGGGCATTAGCTGCGCTTGCTTGTCGAGACATTTCGGTGGCTTGTATCCAAGATTTATACATATCCGCGGAGTCCAGCGCGAGATACGAGACCGTAGCAATCGCAATTATGGGAAGTGCTGTTCTCAAATAGGCTGTTCCAGGCAGGGATTGTGTTGATTTGATTCGCTTGTACAGCCAGATAATCGCGACAAGGACAATCAGCCCGATTATGACCCCACCCACCGATGCTATTGAAAGTCCTGCTTTAGGAACAAAGGAATTCAAAATGTTGCGCCCTGACGACTTAAATGCAGAAACTGCCATAACAAGAAAGTAATTTGGCATGTTACTCAACGGCTGCTGAGCGGAACTCTGCAGCATAGGATGCCACATTATCAGGGTCAACGCAGACATGAGAACTGCGCTTAACACGTTGATCAGGGCGACTATTCCGAAAAGGCCATTCAGCCATCTTTGACCCCAGAAGCTTTTCCACGCCCGCCAATAAAGGTCCGTATATCTGCCAAGGCCAATCGGAGCCGGATCGCCAGGCTGCCAGGTAAAGATTTTGAGAAGAAAAAGAATGCCGACAACGCCGATAAGGACCGGCATAAACAGCTCTACCAGCGTTTCGACCGTCCATGGCCCTCTGAAAAAATAACACCAAGCGCTGCCATAAACTACCATTAATACTGCCGCGAGAATTCCACACACACGATCGGATCGAGTCATAATACTCCTCCTGATATTCGATGTCTGTAACCCAGCAAACATAAGACCTCGGTGCGATTTGGCAATCGCCACCGAGGTTAGAACGGGGTCTTAATCCTTGAGAGGCGTAAACAGGACTTCTCCACTGCCGCAGGTATCTATCGTATAAGGCTCAGAGACAGCCGGGACCAGGCATGTGAACGAATGCTTGAGAGTGATGTTCCAGTTATCGTTCGGGCCGGTGAGTTTGCAGTCTCCCATAGTGGCTGTGACAAGATGCATGTGCTTCGATGATTTGACAGTCACCTTGCCTCCTGTAGCCTTTACTACGCAGAAGGTCGGGAACTCGGTAAGTGTTTCGACTTTTGCTGTTCCGTCTATTTCAAGCCCGGCGTCGAGGACGGGATAGTCCGGGTGGGCAGTAGTGATGGCTTTACAGCCGTCGTCGAGGTGCAGTGCGCGGCCACGGTTATAGTCGAACAGGCGATACGTCACCTGAGTCTGCTCACTAACTTCAAATGCGACAATGCCGGGTCCGACTGCGTGGATCGTGCCGGTCGGGACGTTGAAATACATCCCCGGTTTGATGTTGTCCGCACGGTAGAGCATCGAAAGGACCTGCTCTTCGCTTGGATTGTCGGAGTGAATGAGGTTGCAGAAGGCCTTTTTATCCACGCCCTCTTTGAACCCGCAGAAGAGGTATGCATCAGGCTCTGCGTAGAGGATATACCACATCTCGTCTTTGTGCGCGTTTTCCGACACCGGATGCGCCTGGACGGATAGCTTCTCGGCTGAATCGAGGAGCTTTACGACCACCGGCACGTTTACGATCTTATCGAGAGGGGTGCCTGCAAGAGGGCCGTTGGTGATTTTCGTAACAGTCGCCAGGTCTGGATTGCCGGGATCACGCGGCCATGTGCTCACATCCCAGGCTTCGCCCATGGGCTGGTCGGATTTTAAGGCTTCGCGATCATATAACTTGCTTACGCGTCCGCCGCCCCACGGTCTGGGTACGGATATAGGCTCAAGAAGTAATGGATAATCGAACTTGCTCAATGAATGCACCTCCGTGCAGAAAATCACTATACTCATTTAAGTTTCTACGCCATCAGACCGTCATCCTCTTTGCATAAGCGACCGATAATAGGCATGCCTGCATGTCAAGGAACAAGCCCGGCATATTTGGCGTATATTATATGGAATATAGATTACAGGCGCCGAAGCTCTCGGCAAGAGCGCGGGGGAACCGATTAGTGGGGCTAATTCCAGCATTATTGGAAGGGGTGCTTCCTACCCCAGCCCGTCAGCTAACCTCGCAGGCGCGGCAGGAAGGAAAAACATGCCTACAGCACGCATTACCGGTCATGAAATTCACTACAGAATCTCCGACGGCTACGCGGTCGTCCGGCCCGAAGGAGCATGCGATGAGGGAACTACCGAAGCCCTCGCCCGGCTTGTCAACTCACCCATGATCGAATCCAAGAACCTTGTGCTCGACCTCAGCCGATCCAAATATGTCGAGACCCCCGGCTACAGGTGGATAGTCAGGCAGTTCAGGCATGCAGAGTCGGCAGGAAAGTCCGTTGTGGTTGTGGGTCTGCCGCCATCGGTGGAACGCGCGTTCAACTTGCTGAAGCTGGATAAGATGGTCCCAACCGCCCAAACGGTCTCCGAAGCGCTTAATCTGCTCGGCAAGCCACAAGAGATGGTTTTGAGCGCATAGTATGCAGACTTAATGGGTCAGAATTTAAAAAACCTGACCCAAAATGGCTTCATAATTGCTTGACTCAGTCTGAACTTATCCGGGTCAAATGGATGCCGGCCTTGTGTGTTTCTGAATGAGTCTTCGAAATCCCCAAAAAACAAATAGTCCAAGTCCTACGACAATTGAAATAACTGTCGGCGGTTCAGGTACTGCTTCAACAACACGGAATCCACATTCAAGTATTTCTTCGTTCGGGGAGAGGCTATAACTGCCGTCCATAGCATTAAGTGCAGAGGAAGAATATAGAAATGAACCACCGCAATTGGAGCGAAAAGCAATGTTGTCGGAAATTATAAGAGCTTCGTTGTATTCCCAAACATTACCGCCTTGATCAAATGTCCCATACGCACTTGCAGAGTTTTCGAATTCGCCGACGTTCGTTCGATAATAAGGATAACCGATCGCGTCGTGATATCCATCACTATCTATGATACTAAAATTAGCATTGTTACCGTCGTCTGGAGTCACTAATTGGTTGCTGGGTGCTGAGTCGCTCTGAGTCGGATAGCTCCAGTATCCAGCATCATTACCATTTCCTTTATAGTAAGCTGCTTTGTACCATTCATCTTGAGTGGGAAGAAACCATTTCGCTTCAGAATTTCTTGCAATTGTGCGGCCGTCATTGCCGTTATATCCATTCAAGGTGTATGCACCTGTTTCGGTATCGCCACTTCCTTGGCCGTTATTTAACCAGTTGACGAATCTGCACGCATCCCAATAACTTACATAGTTGACCGGCCTATTAGCCCAATCCGAATCAATGCTATAAGTATAACTGCCTGAATCGCCGGAGCGACAGATATTGCAACCATACACATTCACTTTGGCCATGTCGGTGTTATAAAGCCCATATGGATCAGATACCGCTTTGGCATTTAGGAAATCTGTGTATTGCCCTGCAGTAATCTCAAATTTGCCCATTCTGTAAGTATAATTAACAGCGCCGTGGCCATTGCGTACATCTGGTGCATTGCCCGAATCTCCAACCAAGACCATTTCTAGGCTTGTAAGTCCATTAGGCATATTAAACACATCAGAATGAGCTCTCACACCTACACAAGTCATAATTACAGCAATTGCTGCAGCCACATAGATTCTGACCATAGAAGCCTCCATACGGTCGCACTACATTAGCAACCATACGTATTATATCACATCTTATATAACGCCGTTCTTCTCTACGCCCTCAAAAAGAGTAGTGCTCATATAACGCTCCGCAGCGTCCGGCAGGATAACGACTATATTCTTGCCCTCGAACTCGTCGGTGCGCGCGATGCGGTCCGCTACAGCCATTGCCGCCCCGCATGATATGCCGACCAGGATGCCTTCTTCGCGCGGGAGTCTGCGCGCATACTCTATGGCTTCGTCGCTTTCAACTGTCTCTACCCTGTCGATTATTGAGAGGTCCAAAACTTCAGGCACAAAACCCGCGCCTATTCCCTGAATTTTGTGCGGACCCGGCTTGATCGGCTGATCCATAATTGTCTGAGTAAGCACCGGTGACTCGGCAGGCTCTACGGCGATTGAGGTGATCTGTTTGCCCTTGACGCACTTGAAGAACCGTGAGATTCCCGTTATGGTGCCCCCAGTGCCTACCCCTGCGATCACGACGTCCACATTGCCGTCGGTGTCGTCCCAAATCTCGGGGCCGGTGGTCTCCTCATGAATCTGCGGGTTTGCTGGGTTTTTGAACTGCTGAGGCATAAAAAACTTGTCCGGGTCGGAGGCGACCATCTGCTCAGCTCGATCAATCGAACCTTTCATTCCCAGCGCTCCATCCGTAAGCTCGATCTTAGCGCCTAAAGCCATCAGAACTTTGCGCCGCTCAATACTCATCGTCTCGGGCATGGTGAGGATAACCGGATATCCCCTCGCCGCGCCAACGAATGCGAGCGCGATGCCGGTGTTGCCGCTGGTCGGCTCCACAATTACCTTGCCGTGCTTGAGAGAGCCGTCCATTTCAGCCGCCCATATCATCGATGCGCCGACTCTGCACTTCACCGAATATGCGGGGTTTCTGCCCTCTATCTTTGCCAGGACAGTCGCCTTTGCGCTTCTTGTGATGTGGTTGATCCTTATAAGAGGCGTTCGCCCGATGCTGTATGAATTGTCTTCAAACCAGTTTGCCATATAATTCTCCCAAAATTGTCGAGAGCGGAGAGTGGAGAGTTGAGAGTCCGGACTCATTAGCGCTCTATATAGATTATTATTATGATCTTGACAGACCTCGCTGCCGAAGCCGCCGGACAGTCGTACCTGTCGGCTCTTAGCTTTTACTATTTCTGTGGATTTGACATACACCCAGATGTGATACCCTAAATTGACAAAGACAGAATCTTACGTATAATGTCAATATAATAACAGTGGGAGGACCGAGTATGTCTCGTGATATTAAAGATCGCGACGATAGCGCTGTCGTGCTGATGGTTCAAGTGCTGGCAATAATTCTTGTTTTTGCTGTTCCCACGATCGTGCTCACGCTCGCGCTGCCGAAATACTCGTCCTGGATAGTGTTGGGCGGCATCTATCTGCTCTTTGCCACCGCGGCGCTCTTTGCCGGAGTCGGGTGGCGCGATCCAAACTATACCCTGCGCGCCAAGATATATACCCTGCTTGTCCTCGCTGCAACGATTTTTTACGTGCCCACCTCACGACTGATATCCGACTTCGACTGGGAGTTTACGGATTTTGTCAATGCCGTCTCGATACGCAGCGCGTGCCTGCTCTCGCCGTTTATTATCGGGCTGATCCTGTCGCGTGTGATGAGAAAGTACACCACTCCATCAGGAAAATAGCCACACTATTTCCAGAAAATCATCTCGGGCGGGTTCTTTTCCATCTCAAAGAATTCGATTGCAGGGTGTCCCACTATTATAGGCGCGATCACGGTGTAGTCTGCCGGTATGCCCAGCGCGGTTTTTGCATCAGGACTGCTCAGATACATTGCAGCAAAACCTATCCAGCAGCTTCCCAGGCCCATTCCTCGCGCCATCAGCATCAGATTTTCCGCTGCAAGAGTGCAGTCGACCTCAGCGGCAGGGCTGATATTGGGCTTCGCGCAGATTATGATCAGAGCAGGAGCGTTATAGAACACATTATAATCAGGGCTCTGCATAGCCTCGCGATATCTCTCTAGCGCCGGCATTTTATCAAGGACACTCAGCAGATACGCTTTGACCTTCTCCGACAGGTTGGCGAGTATATCTTTGTCCTGAATAACGGCAAACGCGCACGGCTGCGTGTTCATCGCACTGGGAGCCTGGATCGCCACATCGATCAACTGCTCGATAGTGGTACGGTCCACAGGCTTGTCCTGATACGCACGGATAGAACGTCGAGTATAGAGCGCTTCCTTTATATCCATTGTGTTCCCTCTAAAATAGTGATGTGACATTCTACCAACAAGCGAGGTGACAAGCAAGCTGTGCAAATGCTTCGACTGAACACATATGCTAAGGGTGAAGCATTTGCGACGAGATATGCAAGACTATCCAAACGCAAGCGGCAAATGCTTCACCCCTACTCATATTTTGCGACCTCGGATATAACACGTTCCCAATCTGTGTAGAGGGTAGATAGCTGTTCCGAAAGACTGTCGTATTCCACCGACAGGTCTCTGGCGGAGCCGTTGCGATATGTCTCTTCACTGCCGAGCGCTTCTGTTATTTCGCGCATTCTCTCTTCGACAGTATGGATTTTGCTCTCAAGCTCGGCCTGCTTTTTTGCAAGCTCGCGTTTTCTACGCTCCATCTCACGCAGTGATGATACTACGCGTTCTTTCTTAGGCTCAGGTTTAGATTCAATCACAGCGGCGGATGATTGGCGCACTTTCTCGCGATAGTTTGAGTAGTTGCCCAGATAAGTAGAAAACCCGCCGTCCTTTATCTCTATGATCTCGTCGGCTATGGCATCGAGCAGATAGCGGTCGTGAGATGCTGCTATGACCGTGCCGTCGTATGAGCGGAGCGCATTCTCCAGAGCCTCGCGAGAGGCTATGTCCAGATGGTTGGTAGGTTCATCCAGCAAAAGCAGGTTAGGCCTGCCAGCAAGGACCTTTGCAAGAGCCAGCCTGCACATCTCGCCGCCCGAGAGCACTTCAACTCTCTTGAATGCGTCATCGCCCATAAACAGGAACTTTGCCAACAGATCGCGTGCCTGCACGGCGCTGATGCCGGAGTCGGCGAGAAGCTCCTCCAATACTGTGCGGGTGGGGACCAGATGGTCGAACTCCTGCGCAAAGTAGACCGGCTCTACGTTATGGCCGAAAATGACCTCACCCGAATCGGCTGTCTCCCTCTCGGCGATTATCTTAAGCAGGGTAGTTTTGCCGCTGCCGTTCGGGCCGACAATTCCTATCTTTCGCCCGCGCTCGGCTACGTAGTCGATATTTGTAAAAAGCTGCCTGCCGGGGTAGCCCTTGGTCAGCTTGGCAAACCTTAGAACCTCGCGCCCACTGCGCACCGCTGATGCAAAACGGACTTTGACGGTCTGCTGGTCGCGCACTGTCTGAACTCGCTTGATCCGTTCGAGCTGTTTGATCTTAGAGTCGCGCCTGCTGAACTTTCGGTCTGAAAAAAGCGTCTGGATTGCCGCTTCAATCCGCGTTATTTCCTTCTGCTGTTCTTTATAGAGCCTGCGCAGCTCTTCGACTTTAGCTTCTTTTTGCCGGGCGTATTCCTTATAATTACCTTTGTAAGTCGAGACCGTGCCGCCATCGAGGTCAAAAACTTTGCTGACAACCTTGTCCATAAAGTAGCGGTCATGGCTGACAATAAGCGCGGCACCGTTGTATCTGTCCTGAAGGTAGTCCTGCAGCCATTCGCAGGCCTGTATGTCGAGATGGTTGGTCGGCTCGTCCAGCAGCAGCACATCCGGCGATAGAAGCAGGAGCCTTGCAAGGGCGGCTCTGGTCTTCTGTCCACCGCTCAAGGTCCGCACTTTCTTTGTGAAATCCAACTCCTCGAAACCCAGCCCAAGCAGGATCGCTCTTGCCTGAACCTGATAATCGAAGCCGTGCAGGCCATCGAATCGATGGCTGACCTCGGCATAGCGGCTGCCGAGTTTATGAGCCTGCTCGTCTGTCACCTGTTTCATCTTTCGATCCAGATCGGCAAGTACGCATGCGCATTCAAAAATATCCGGCGTCACCCCTACCACGGCGGGCAGCATCTCGGACCCCTCCGGCAGATCGACCTCCTGCGGCAGGTATCCAATTGTGATTCCGGGTTCTTTGTTCACATTACCGGAGTCTGCGGACTCCTCGTCGCAGATTATCTTGAGCAGTGTCGTCTTGCCGGTGCCGTTGGCTCCGATAAGAGCCGTGCGCTCACGCTCGTTCACAAAAAACGAGACATCCTCGAAGAGATCACGAGTGCCGTAGGATTTTTTTATGTTGGAGAGTGTGATAACAGCCATATTTGCAACCAGGGACCGCGGACAATGCATTCCACGCTCCCGTGTATCAATCTTATCCGACCACGCGCTGACTGTCAACGGGAGGTCAAGGCTGATAGAGGCAATTGCGTTATCTGTAACTGATCTCAATTCTGTTGATTCAAAGAAAGTAAAAGCCCCAAGCAGTGAGCGTGGCAAGTATTCAATGTGCGGAAAAAGTAAAAAATCTACCCCAATAAAAGC
>JBDKUO010000026.1 GCA_039679645.1 Armatimonadota bacterium | reverse complement strand
ATACACAAAGTCGGCCTTCGCCGACTGAAATCTCAGTGTCCGAAGGGACACTTCGTGTTTTTCTTAGCCGCGGTTTTAACCGCAGAGGCCAAAACAAGGTGGATAGCATTTTGATGCGTTCGCCCTGCCAGGTGTGCATCGCCGGTCTTATGAGGAGCACACTTGTGGTATAATTGTCTAGTGCATATGCAATTGGAGACAGTGACCGAACGAACCGCCCGAGCAATTGTACGCGCCTCAGGTCTTACCATTGAGGAGTTCCTTCGTCTGTAATGTCAGTAATAAAACGTCCCGAGTGGATCAAAGCAAAAGCCCCGCAAGGAGAAAACTATACCGAGGTCAAGCGGTTGGTCGAAGGTGCCAGGCTGCACACTGTCTGCCAGAGCGCCAACTGCCCGAATATAGGCGAGTGCTGGCATGCGCGCACAGCCACTTTCATGATCCTGGGTAATACCTGCACACGCAACTGCCGCTTTTGCGCAGTTGACCACGGCAGGCCCGACCCGATTGATGAAGACGAGCCCCGAAGAGTCGCCGATGCCGTGAAGTTTTTGGGCCTGCGCCATGCCGTGATCACCAGCGTTACCCGTGACGATCAGCCCGATGGCGGCGCTCATATCTTTGCCCAGGCTATAAGGCTTATTCACGAGCAGGGAAATAACTGTTCAGTCGAAGTCCTGATCCCGGACCTCCAGGGTGATTTAGACTCTCTCAAGATCGTTCTGGATGCCAAGCCTGAGATACTAAATCACAATATAGAGACAGTCGAGCGGTGCTATCCGTCTATGCGTCCGCAGGCAGTCTATTTCCGCTCAATTGAGCTGTTAAGGCGAGCCGACGAGATCGCGCCGGATGTGCGCACAAAGTCCGGCATTATGGTCGGCGCAGGCGAGAACTGGGACGAAATCATTAAGACCATGCATGACCTGCGTGGTGCACACTGCGATATCCTCACAATAGGCCAATACCTTGCCCCCTCTGCTGAGCATGCCCCCATTGTCAAATACTACACACCCGATGAGTTCATCCAACTAAAAAATATCGGTCTTGATATGGGTTTTGGGTATGTTGAATCTGGCCCGCTGGTCAGAAGCTCATACCATGCCTCCGAGCAAGTTTGATCTATCCGGCGGTGGGTAAATTCTGACCAACGAACTCAGGTTCTTATGCTTCGCGGGCATATGCCCCGAAGCTAGTCTTATCACAAGGTCGCTTATAGTCAAGAGACAGGCCGATGCTCACCAAACAAGACAAGATAGATATCTTCCATGAAATGACCATGATCCGCAAGTTTGAGGAGAAAGCCGGCGAGATGTATGAGCGCGGCAATATCCGAGGCTTCCTGCATCTCTATATCGGCCAGGAAGCTGTGGCGAGCGGGTTTATGTGGCCGCTGCGAGCCGACGACTATGTGATCGGCGCATACCGCGAGCACGGCCAGGCTCTGGGGCGGTGTGCAAGCCCTCGCGCTGTTATGGCAGAGCTATTCGGTAAATCCACGGGAGTATCCGGCGGCAAAGGCGGGTCGATGCATCTTTTTGATGTGAACCGACGGTTTCTGGGCGGCACGGCTATAGTCGGGGGCGGGCTGCCTATAGCCGCGGGCATCGGTTTTGCCATAAACTATCACGGCGGCGATCAGATATGCCTGTGCTTCTTCGGCGACGGCGCGGTCAACGAAGGCTCATTTCATGAGACACTTAATATCGCCTCCCTCTGGAACCTGCCCATCCTGTTTATATGCGAGAACAATCTCTACGGCATGGGCACGGCAGTCGAGCGGGCATCTGCCGTTCCGAACCTGCCTCGCCGCGCTCAGTGCTACTCGATGGCTGTCGAGACAGTGGACGGCATGGATGTGCTGGCGGTCTATGAAATGGCCGACAGACTCATTTCTGAAGTGCGTGAGACCAAGCGCCCAGCGTTCGTGGAGGCTGTTACCTACAGATATCGCGGCCACTCTATTGCCGATCCGGGCACGTATCGCACTAAAGAAGAGATCGAAGAGTGGCGCAGGCGCGACCCGATTGTCCAATACGGCAAGAAACTCCTTGATGAAGGCACTCTGAGTTCAGAGGAGATTGAAAAGATACACTCCGATGTCGCGAAAGAGATAGAAGCGGCAGTTCAATTTGCCGAGGACTCGCCCATTCCCAAGCCCGAAGCCCTGTACCAAGACGTCTACGCGAACCGGATTTAGCATTTAGTATATCGTATTTTATATTGATTATTGATTTTTGTGTTTTGAGATGCCGGCCTGTTCCCTCTCCTGGGGGAGAGGGTTAGGGTGAGGGGGCATCTGATTTGATATTTAATATATTGTATTGATTACTGATTTTGTATGTTTGGGGTTGTTCGCCTATCCAGTGCAGGGCTGGGGTAAAGGTGCAGCCTATCTCAAAGGGTGATAAAATGCCGGTTATATACTACAGACAAGCCCTAAACCAGGCGCTTCGCGAAGAGATGAGGCGCGATGAAAACGTGTTCGTCATCGGCGAGGAGGTCGCGCAATATCAGGGCGCGTATCGCGTTACCGAGGACCTGCTCGAAGAGTTTGGCGACAGGCGGGTCAAGGATACGCCCATTTCTGAAGAGGTTATAGCGGGAATAGGCACAGGTGCGGCCATGGTCGGTCTTCGACCTGTGGTCGAGATGATGACTGTCAACTTCGCGCTGCTTGCGATGGACCAGATCGTAAACCATGCGGCAAAACTGCGCTATATGTCCGGTGGTCAAATCAAGATTCCTATGGTGATCCGAGCGCCTGAGGGCGCAGGTATGCAGCTCGGTGCCCAGCACTCGCAAAACCTGGAGGCCTGGTTTGTGCATGTGCCCGGCCTCAAGGTTGTAACCGCCTCGACTCCATATGACGCCAAAGGGCTCCTAAAGAGCGCGATCCGTGACGACAGCCCCGTGATCTTTCTCGAACATGCGCTCCTCTACTCCATGCGCGGCGAGGTCCCCGAGGAAGGATATACACTTCCAATAGGCAGGGCGGACGTCAAGCGCAAAGGTGATGACATCACAATAATCGCCTACCTTCGCATGGTCCATATAGCGCTAAGCGCTGCTGAAGCTCTTGCAAAGACAGGCATTAGTGCGGAGGTGATTGATCTGCGCACACTCAGACCGATGGATATAAGCACGCTCGTCGAGTCTGTAAAGAAGACCAAGCATGCGATCATAGTTGAAGAAGACTGGCCGCAGTGCGGTATTGGCGCGCAGGTGGTCGATCAACTCCAGTTACATGCTTTCGACTATCTCGACGCCCCGATCATGCGCGTTACTCTTGCCGATACCCCCATGCCGTATTCAAGAGAGCTTGAGCAGTCGGCATTGCCGAACGTGGAAAAGGTAATCGCGACAGCCGGCAGCGTGCTGAAGGGGACTGCAAGAGAGCCGGCCGTGTCGATCTAGAGAACTGGTAGATGCTGAGAGCGCCACAAAGGGTTTGTTTTGTTTGAAGAACTATGAGAAGAGGTTCATAGACGATAGTCGATCCGCCAGCCCGGGTGTTGTTGGATATTTACCCACCTGATCCAATGGGACCCATCCTGCATCTGCTGCATCGTCCGACGGAGCAAGTTCACCTGAGATCAATTTTGCGCGGAGAGTAATTATGACGTAATGAAAGAGGAGCGCCTCGCCATCTTTCGATATGACTTCATGCGCGCCAACCACATCCCCGGCCTCGACAACCAGCGAAGTCTCCTCAAAGACCTCTCTGGCTGTCGCTTCACGCAGAGTCTCACCGGGTTCAATGCTGCCGCCCGGCAGCGACCATAAGCCCTTGTTGGGCTCGCAGCCCCTCTTTACCAGAAGCACCCTGCCGTCATCGACAATCAGAGCCGAGACGGCAGGTTTCGGAGTTATGTCGGCCATCAGGCCACTTCAACAAGCTGTATGTCGAATGTTAAATCCTGCCCGGCAAGCGGATGGTTGGCGTCCAGAGTCACGCTGTCTTCGGTAATCTCAGTAACCGTGACCACCGCTGCGCGGCCGTCCGGCTGGCTGATCTGAAGCTGGTCACCGACCTCAGGCTTGATATCTTCAGGAAACTGTGCCCTGTCGATATTGATCACCATATCATCATGGCGCGGACCATAGGCTCTGGCAGCCGGAACCTCGATAGTCTTGGAGTCGCCGGGGTTCATCCCGACCACAGCCTCTTCAAAATCCGGTATGATCTGACCGCCGCCTATTGTGAACTCCAACGGCTCACGGTCAGCGGATGTATCAAACACGCTGCCGTCTTTGAGCTTGCCCGTATATTCAACTTTAACATTGTTACCCTGTTTTGCCTGCGCCATATTATCCGTCCTCCTTAATAGCCCAAGAGCGGAGAGTAGAAAGCCAAGAGCCAGGTACCCACACCGCTCAGTTGTTCGATATATCGTGACGATTCCTAACCTTATTGATACCCTTGCAAAACCGGTCGGAACCGCCTCACCACAATAACACGAATGGCCAATATCACGCAAGCCAAATGCAATTTGACAATGATATAGGCTAAACAGGTATCATAAGCGAAAGACAACGTCTGAGGTAATTATGAGAAGAAGCTGGATTGTGTATATATGTGTTATAGCTTGCGCCGTCCTGATGGTGATGCCGTGCGCAGCTCAAGATGCGTCGGAGCCAGGCATAGGCTCGGTCAATACAAATGACCTGCACATAGAGATTCCGCCACTGGCTCGATCCATTACATTCCAGGGCAATACGTTGGTCCCGTCCAGTCAGCTCCTGCAAGCCTCAGGACTCAAATCAGGTCAGTTGATAAATGAAGACGTGCTTCAAAAGGCGATTGATAGAATCCAGGCAGCTTATCAGGAGCGGGGATATATAGCTGCCGTAACGAGCATTGACCTGCCAAAACCCGGACAGATCGGCACAATGACAATAAACATCACCGAGCTGAAAATCGCAGGCATCAAATTTGAGGGGTTAAAAAAAGTCCGCGAGAGCGCAGTCAGGCGGGTACTGACGACCAAGACAGGCGACCTCTTCAGCCGTGAAGCGATAACACGCGACTATATCCAACTCCAGCAGCTTGGAGTATTCGCCGGTATAAGCTCGGACATGGAGCCTACCCAAGAGATGGGTGAAGCGATGCTCATATGGAAGCTTGACGAGCAGACGCAGTTCAACTACGCCGACCTCGGTGGAAGCTACAGCCCTCAGGACAGCCTGATAGGTTCAATCGACCTCACATTCGGAAACCTCGGCGGTTATGCGCAAAAACTGCTGGTCTCGGGCGAGATAGGCAGTGTCGAGTCTCAAGCGGGCGGTCGGATCGAATACTGTAATCCTTGGATAGCGCCTGAGAACACATCATTGAAGCTCGACCTCTTCAGCCTGCCGCGTTACAGGTTCTCAAGAGACCTCTCCGCCGTCGGGCGCTACTACGAACGCCGCAGCGGCTTTACGGCTGAAGTGAGCCATATGCCGGAACCATCTTTGACTCTGACACGCGGGCTTAGATATGAAAACGTAATAGCCAAAAACCTGCCTTCAACCGAACTGACTGATCCGACACTCCAGAGCGGCAGCCTGCTGCTTGCGAGCCTCAAGGCTGCGCAGGACTATCGCAACTCGGCTACAAACCCTACCCATGGCATATACACCCTCGGCTTCTTCGAGAGCGGATGGTCAGACCAAGATAACGGCGGCAGCAGCATGATCGGCAAACTCTGGGCCGACCGCAGATGGTATATTCCTTTGCGCCAACAAAGCGTTAAGCCGGGCGCAGTCGGCGAACAGAGTGTGCCGGTCCTGGCTGTGAGGACAATGCTTGCCGGGTCAGCCGGGAGCCTGCCATATTACGAGCAATACTTTGTCGGTGGAATCGGCGACATGCCGCTTAGGGGTTACCTAGAAGGCCGGTACTGGGGCAAATACGCAATGCTGGCAAATGCTGAGCTGAGATATCCGTTCACACGGGACATCTGGGGCGTGGCATTCGTGGACACGGGTGACGCATGGGGAAGTGAATTTCAGTATGTCCCGGGAATAACCACACAATTCAGCCAGACAAATAGCTTCTCACCACGAGCAGGCGCTGGGTTAGGGGTCAGGTACAACTCGCCTTACGGCCAGATGTCAATCGACTTCGCATACGGTGACGCTTTTCGGACCTACTTCAGCGTAGGACAGTTGTTTTAACGCGGTCTATTAGCAATAAGACCCTTCGCACACTGTCATTTCGAGCGTAGCGAGAAATCTGCTTTTGAGCACAGCTTCTATGAAAAAAGCAGATTCCTCGTCGTTTCTCTTCCTAAGAAAACGTCTATGTGCAGTCGACAAATAAAGGGTTCGCATCCAGACGTTTTTCTAATCGAAACAAGTGGGCAACCCCCACTGGGGGCTCGGAATGACAGAACAACAGCTCCCTTTGTTATCGCAATTAAAAGCTCCTGTCAATCATATAATGCGCCCAGGACTCCAGCAGATGCTTATACTCCGTATCCGGCAGCACATCCAGCTCAGGCAGCGCCTTGTTCACGTGTTCGAGCGCCAGTTCCTTTGTCTTGTCTATGCCGCCTAGCTGCGCCATCAGGTCGGTTGCTTTTTGAACTTCATCATTAGAGGCGTCGGAGTTACCGAGCACTGAGAGCAGGAACTTGCGCTGCTCACTGGTCGCTTCTTTTAAGGCAAAGAAGACTATTGTGGTCTTCTTTCCCTCGCGGACGTCCGATCCGACGGGCTTTCCGAGCTTTTCTTCTTTTCCCAGCAGGCCGAGAATATCGTCCTGCAGTTGAAATGCCGTCCCACAGCTCGATGCAAACCGCGACAAGGCCGCAACTGTCGGGTGGTTGATATCTGCGGTGTTCAGGCCGATCATGGCTCCTGCCTTGGCGGCGAACTCATAGAGCACACCGGTCTTCATCCAGAGCATATAAACGATATCATCGCGGGTAAGCTGTTCTATTGGTGTGTGCGAATACTGAACATCCAGAGCCTCACCTTCGATCAGGGTGTTGACCACATGCGATTCCAGGTAATAGATGATCTCAAGTGCCACTCTGGCGTCCACATCACCATTTCGGGCGCACTCACAAAGCAGACTCACATTCCAGCCATGCTGAGAATCACCCGTAAGGATCGCGAGGTCCCGGCCATATTCTTTCGCCTTCTCCTCGCTGTATCCCAGTTTTTGAACGGCGAATGTCTCACCCAGCTTGTGAACAGTCGGGCCGCCGCGCCGGAGTTCGTCATTGTCTATAACGTCGTCATGGACCAGCGTCCATGTGTGGAACAACTCCACAGCCGCCGCAGCCGGCAGCGCGATATTCTCATCGCCGCCCACGGCTCCGCATGCCCACATAAGCACAGACGGTCTCAGCCGCTTGCCGGACCGCTCGATGTAAGCAAAAACCGCGTCCTCCAGGTCCTTTGGTTTGAACCATTCGCGGAACCGCGGCTGCTGAAAATACTTGCTGATTTTGCTCTCCCTGTCGTGAAGAGCTTCCATAAGATCGAGAGCCATACTGCCTCCGAAAAATTAGTTGGAACATAATCATCCTGGCTGCCAGGTCAGAATATACCCAAATCCAAGACCGGATGTCAAGCCAATACTGCCATCACCCGACCGACCGTCCCATCGGTCAGCATCACCTTTATCCCGCGCGTATGAACAGCGCTGTTAGTGAGGATTCGGGAGACAACACCTTCAGTTAGCGCGCCGGTGCGCTGGTTTTGCTTTTCAACAATCTGAACGCGCATGCCGGGTTTGATATCGCTCCTCTTTTCGACTGTCATACTCTCCGCCGTTTCGACCTGAGAGCCAACAATACCGTGGCTATCTGGATTTTCATCAAGCCTATCAGTGCCTTTGAGCCGGTCCGGCACTGATGTGGCGACAGTTCGTTGATAGTGGCATTGCAAAAATAGGCTACGCACTGGATAGGGCGAAGCTCATACGGAATGCGGCAGCCTTTAGCAGTCAGTTCCGGGCAATGACCTGGAACACATTCTGCCTGCATTGCGGCAGTGTTACTTTTTACCCGTTCGGCGGCAACATCGTATGGAGCCATCTTGCCCTTTTTGCGTCTGCCTTGCCTGTAAGGAGTCTGTGGGTGTTGAAGAACGCGGTCAGTGAATGCGTCGCGCTCGCGCACTCCTCCGCAGCACTTGCCTTTACAATCAGCGCAGACATGACCATGGCTCGATCCAATCCGGTTGAGTATACGCTGATACTGCATTCTTTTGCGGTTCAGCTCTCTCAGTTCAGAACCGGCATGCGCAAGGCTTTTGCCTCTTTCGAAGAGTCTGGCGGCGTGATTGCATATGATCTCACATGTGCGAAACACTGGGCGTGACCAGAGAAGAAATTTTGTGCGTTCTATTCGACTCATTATTTTCGGCTTTCATAGAAATCCCTCCAGGTTGGATATCTGGAGGGATAGAAGAAATTACACGTTCTATGTTACTGATTCTCTTCTAACTATACTGTCTCAATCGTTGCGAAAACTTCCATCGCCGAAACCGGAGGTTATCAGTACTTTACTAAATGAAGAGAACAGCTCCGGCATAAATTTCTGGGTCTTCATCAGTTTGCCGTTCAATGACAAATCGGCGACTCCATTATTGCAGTCCAAACGCATTGAGAGGACGCCCCAAGTATTAGACACAAGTACAGGTTGATCAGTCAATGCTCCGCTGCCATCTTCCTTAAGCCCGATTCCTACGCGACAACCATCTTCATTGAATTTCTGGAAAATAGTGGCCTTGATAATCGTCTGCTCACCCGAGTATAGAATAACATACAATGGACATGCTTGTTCCTTGGAACAGGCGTATTGCTCACTGCGAGGAGTGGTATAGACGGACATAGTCATCTCGACAATGCCCGGCTTTTTCAGATCCAAATTGTGCAAAGCGGCCGCCGGATATAAGTGTTGTTTGTTCAGATACATACCACAGCCCGATTTCGAACATGTAACTTTGGCATCCTGACATTCTGTCCATCCATCGAGTTTGCCGTCATTGAAGTCATCGTATAGTACGGCATTCCCATTGTTCTTAATGACAAAATCGTCGATATACACTTCTCCGGTTGCGTATGCCGTGCAGTTCAGCGCTAAAAACACAAGAACGACTATTGCAATTACGAGCATGCGTTTCGTATTCATTTGTCCCTCCTATGTAATTCAGTAGCCAGACAACGTCACTGTTCGGACGCGATATCCGATCTCGTCCGAAATTGAAATCCCACAATTTCAGATTGCGGTAGCCGATTTTACACTTTCTCCAGCTCAAAGACCTTGTGCAGCGCCCTTACGGCCTGCTTGACCTTTTCGCGCTCGATAAGGCAGGTTATGCGGATCTCGCTGGTAGCGATAGACAGGATATTGATCCCCTCGTTTGCGAGAGCCTGAAACATCCTATCGGCATAGCCGGGGTTATTTCGTATTCCACTTCCAACGATAGACACTTTTGCCAGTGTCTGATCGGCTAGCAGTCCCTTTGCGCCCAGCTCAGCGACGACAGGTTCAAGTGCTTTCTTTGTCTTTTCGTAATCGGCATCGCAGACGGTAAACGATATATCGGCATGACCCTCTGTGCTGACATTCTGCACGATTACATCGACATTGACATTGGCTTGGCACGGCGCATGGAATATCTTTGCTGCCACACCCGGCTGATCGGGAATAGCCACAACCGTGAATCTCGTTACGCCTATATCATGAGCAATCCCCCGAACGGGGTTGCGAATTTCCATATCAGGATCCTCCTTGGTGATGATTGTGCCTGGGACTTCCCTGGCGCTGTTGGCTACCAGGATATCTACGTTATATATCTGACCCAACTCTACTGCGCGGTTATGCATAACCCGCGCTCCCTGGCCCGCCAGTTCAAGCATTTCTTCATATGATATGATGTTTAGTTTGACAGCATCCGGCACAACTCTCGGGTCGGCGGTAAAAACGCCGTCGACATCAGTGTAGATTTCACATTTATCGGCATTAAGGGCTGCAGCGAGAGCTACTGCCGTAGTATCGGACCCGCCTCTGCCTAGTGTGGTAATGTCTGCCCAACTGGCATTCTCGGTGATCCCCTGGAAGCCGGCGACTACCACCACATTTCCTTTATTAAGCTCATCTTTAAGGCGCTTGCCGTCGATCTTCAATATGCGCGCCTTGCCTTGGACCCGCTCGGTGATAATACCTGCCTGCCCACCAGTGAGTGAGACCGACTTTTGTCCGAGCTGCTGCAGGGCTATCGCCATAAGCGCGCTCGATGCCTGTTCGCCTGTTGAAAGGAGCTTGTCCATCTCCCGGTCTCCGGGTGCAGTGGACAGCGCCTTGGCCATGCTGATCAGTTCGTCGGTAGTATCGCCCATTGCCGACACAACTACGACTATCTGCGCATCCTTTGCTCGTGCCGCCACTCGTTTCGCGACGGCGGCGATCTTTTCGGTAGAGGCGACGGAGCTTCCACCATATTTCTGAACGACAATCACGACGTTCTATGCCTCCTTACTAACTACGAACCCATGGGGTCCCATAGAACCCCGCCCGCCGCAGCTTTACTGTGATTAGGATAGCATATTAAGGCAGGGGTGTAAATGGGTGACGAGAGTAAGCGCCAAACCCGGCGATTTTCTTACTCGGCCACTCCTCAATACAGCGGTGAGAGCATTAAAATCGCAGTTTTTTTCTGTTGCAACGACCTAGGAGTTTATCATTTCACTGGCGGTTCATATCTCTCATAATAACCTATAAGCTGCCCGTTTTTGTCTCGAACAGCGCGCATATACACGCGGTGTTTCTCATTGTCAGAGATCATTCGCTCCTCTTCACCCTGCTCGAATGCGGAAAATACTTCGCGGATCACCTCCTTCGAGTGCTCATTATGACAGCCAAAGATGGATTTGCCTATGACATTTCCCCACTTGGCGTAATTTGCAATTGCAGGCTTGTTCATATAACGAACGACATGTTCTGTATCCACAAACACAAGCGGGTCTCTCATACTGTCCAGTATTGCTTTCATCAACTCGATGTTTATCATTACGGCTACCTCACACGAAAATGTATTAGCGATGGGTATAGAATTTCCTCGCCCGTGGGCGTAAAATATAGCTGGAGTCAATATGGAACAATCACCTCAATTATCCGCCTCAAAGCACGGCCGCGATATGACAAGCGGGAGCATCCCACGCCACCTCATTCATTTTTCGCTTCCTATGTTGGCAGGCAATATCGTCCAGGTAGCATATAGCATAATAAACGCGATATGGGTCGGCAAAGGACTTGGCAAGGTCGATTTGGCGGCGGTGACGGTCAGTATGCCGATAGTCTTCCTGCTGATGGCTATCGCGATCGGTCTTACTATGGGCACGAGTATTCTAGTCTCTCAGTTTGCTGGCGCGCGCAACTGGCAGAGGCTCAGGAGCGTGGTTCAGACCTCGACTGTCCTGCTCATAAGCTTCAGCACAATCCTTTTTGTAATTGGGGAACTTGCCACGCCATGGCTTATGCGCCAGATGCAGACTCCTCCGAACGTATATGGCCTGGCGGTCAGCTATATGCGCATATTCCTCTGCAGCATTCCGTTCGTCTACGCCACTTTTTTGGTGGTATCGATGCTGCGGGGGGTAGGGGATTCCAAGACTCCGCTTTACTTTCAGATAGGCGGCCTGATACTGACTGCCATTTTCGACCCGATACTGATGTTCGGCTGGCTTGGTTTTCCTCGGTTTGGGCTCAACGGCACTGCCATCGCCAGTGTCACAATGCAGGGCCTTGGGATGGTCGCGATGTTTATGTATCTATATAGGCGCGATCACATCGTAGCTCCGGACTGGATGCGCCTTAATGTCGATTGGTCAACGATGTGGCTTATTGTCAAGATTGGTATGCCGTCCGTGGTGCAGCAGTCGCTGGTCTCGCTGGGCATGCTTGTGGTGATAGGTTTAGTGAACTCGTACGGCGAGAACGCTACAGCGGCGTTCGGCGCGGCAATGCGGATCGACCAGATTGCGTTTCTGCCTGCAATGACATTCAACGCCGCGGTGGCAACGGTTGTCGGCCAGAATATCGGCGCCGGGCAGATCAGCAGGGTAAAGTCTGTGTTCAAATGGGCGTTGGTCCTCTGCGGCGGAATTACTATGTTTGGTTCCATATTTTCACTCACCGCGCCGCAGGTCATGTTGAAGATGTTTTTGAATGAGCCGAGCGTAATGGCCATAGGCGTTACTTATTTACATGTGGCGGCAATCAACTATCTGCTGGTTTCGATATTGTTCGTCTCAAATGGAGTCATCAATGGCGCAGGGCATACTATGATCACGACTGTTATTACACTGGTCGCGTTTTGGCTTGCACGTGTGCCTTTGGCGGTATTTCTCACACACAGGCTCCACAGAGTCGAGGGAATCTGGTATGCAATTGCAATAAGCACGGTGGTTTCTGTGATAGCGAGTCTTTTCGTTTATTTCTCAGGCTGGTGGAAAAAGCCGGTGGTCAGGCGTGATCTGCTGTCGGTGATACAGCGGCCTGTCGCTGAGCCGGAATAGTATCATCTCGCTCGAACAATTGTGCCGTCCTTATGCAGAGTAAGACACCTGCCGCGCCAGGTAACGCTTTTCTTGAAGTATCCCGCGATCCATATAATAAAAGAGAGCAAGTCGCGGACAGGCATCAGCCAAGCTCTTTTCATGTAGCCATTGTCGCCGAGGCAGATATTTGCGCCTATATACGCCGTTATCCATCTTATGAGCACGACTACCGCCAGCACAATCCATCCTACCGATGAAAACCCTACCGATACGGCAAAGAGCAGCGCATATGCAAACCCGAATGTGAATAAAAGGCCGAAGTGTCCAAACGGCCTGCTGATTCGAGTCGTGACCGACCACCTTAGTTCTCTTCTCAGCACACTCGCCATTTTTTCGCCTGATAGCGTGATATCGATCACATAGTCAGAGAGTACGACGTCATAGCCGGTTTGTGCAGCCCTTCTACCGAGTTGAAAGTCGTCCGCAAGATAATTAACAATCGATTCAAAGCCACCTATCTTCTCTATAACCTTGCGCCTAATGGCTATTGCCGCCCCAAGACCGAAGTCTATCCCGCCTATGGCATTGGCTGCCGCCACGCCCGGCGCAAATACACATGTCATATGTAAGGCCTCGAGCATATCAGCCATACCGCGGTCATTGATGCCCTTATACATGCACGTTACCATCCCGACCCTCGGGTCGTTGAACGGCACGGTTATACGATCAATAAAGTCGGCGCTTGCGCGAGTATCCGCATCGGTAATAATCAGAATATCGCCTCTTGCTTGCTCAAAGAGAGTGTGAAGTATTCTGACCTTGTTGTTGAAGCCCTCTATGTCACTGCCGGTATGCATTAATGCATAAGGCTTTCCTTCGATAATATCGCGAATCAAATCCGCTGAAGGGTCGTCTGGATCAAGTATTCCAAAGAGCACTTCAAAGCTCGGGTAATCCTGATCCGGAAATGATAGAAAGTTGTCCCGCGCCTCTGAATCTATTCCACGGACAGGTTTTAGTATGCTGACCTTTGGAACATCTCCCTCTGCCCTTGCGGGAGAGGGGGACTTCTGAAAATGGCGGACCAGAGCGGCGGTCGACAACACATAATGCAGCGTACCCATCCCAGCCAATATCAGAAGTGCGATACTGATCAAGCTCACTCTGTCGCCTCCGGCTCGGCGGGAGCCTCGCCCTCCCGCATCATAGTCAGGTCGGCATAAGTAGCCGGTATAAACCCCTTTGCTGCAACATATTCCCTAAGCCTCGGGTCAAGCAGAGTCTTCATATCGCCATGGTTGGGCCCCTGTGGGTAGGTCAGTCCGAAAGCGCATGGGTGAAAGAATAGCTCTACACTCTTTGCGCGTGCCGTGTCCAGCATGCCAATCACATAATCGATACTCATGGCTCCGCTCATCATAGCCCCGATGGACAGATCACACACCGACAACTTGCATTCATCGAGCGCATGCTTGCCTGCCCTTGCGAGGTAAGCATGGCCTATGGCCGTGATCATCTTTAAGCCTAAACAGGTGCGGTCCACACGCAGATTTGCAAGCAGCGGGTCGCGGGGAAGCCTTATCCCCTTCGCGCCATATCGCCTTGCCAGCTCAATTACAGTGGGGAGCAATGCCGGGTGCATGTGCAGGTGCTGGTGGCCGTCAACATGAGATAGAGGCAGTCCTGTTCGAGCAAACGCTTCGAACTGAGCCTCGATCTCAGATTCAAGCTGTTTCTTTACGCGCCGGTCAAAGTAGTATCTAAATGCACATGCGGCAGGGTTATTACCGAACTTGCCGTCTGCGCCCACCAGATCAGGAATTTGCTCCGGGTCGAGCACGCAGTGGGCATTGCTGAGAGCAAGGTGCAGTCCTACAGTAAGCTGTGGATCGCTGCGTGCAATCGAGACGGCTTCATCGACGGCGTTACCGGTCACCATCAGACTGGCGCTCGTAAGCAGTCCATATTGTCTCACACGCGCGACTGCTGCGTTTACTCCTTTTGACGCGCCGAAGTCATCGGCGTTGATTATCAGTAACTTAGGAAACATTTTTTTGAATACTACCCCAAAAACAGCACTATGATTCATAACTGAGCTGTGATATAATATGCCCGCAAGGCATCTTTTGGCATCGTTCCTAGAGGGGAATGAGGCGGCCATCCGCACGAATATGCGCGATGGCTATCATATTGTTAGGAATCGTGGCATGAACACTCTCGCGATTCTCCTGTGGAGAACGCTGCCGTGTTCGCCACGAAGGGAACGAAAATGTTTCGCATTTTCGAAGGAGGGACAAATGAAAGTACCTTTTTACGGTCACGTACGCCAGTATCACAACCTCAAGGCTGATATCGACAAAGCGATCGTCGATGTCCTCGAGAGCGGCAAATACACAATGGGCCCGGCCATGCAGAGCTTCGAAAAAGAGGCCGCAGCTTATATGGGCATGAAGCACTGCATTGGTCTCAATTCCGGCACGGATGCTCTATGGCTCACATTCCTGGCTCTGGGAATCGGCAAGGGCGATGAAGTCATTACCACATCAAACACATTCTTTGCGACCGCTGAGGCCATCTGGCTGGTAGGCGCGACACCCGTGTTTGTCGACTGCGAAGCCGATACCCGCAACATCGATGTTACCAAGATCGAGTCGAAGATCACTCCCAAGACCAAGGCAATCATCCCGGTTCACCTTTATGGCCAGCCGGCAAATATGACCGAAATCGCAAAGATCGCAAAGAAGCATAATCTGCTCGTAGTCGAGGACTGCGCTCAGGCCTTCGGCTCAAAGGGCGACACGTTCAAGATCGGCGAGCTTTCCGATGCGGTTGCAACAAGTTTCATTACAGCCAAGAACCTCGGCACATTCGGCGACGGCGGCGCGGTCTTCACAAACCGTGACGATATCGTCGAGCCGATTCTCAAAATGCGCAATCATGGTTCCAACAAGCGATCCCACCACAGCGTCGGCTGGAACAGCCGCCTGGATGATATCCACGCTGCCATCCTGAGCGTGAAGATCAAGCATATCGACGAGTTCAATGACAACAGGATCAAGTGGGCCAAGCTCTATGACAAGGAACTCGCCGGAACCAAGATCAAGCTGCCCTACGGCAAGCCCGGCTACAGACATATCTATCACCTCTATGTTGTCGAGACCACCGGCAGAGACGATCTGCAGAAGTTCCTGGACGAGAAGGGCATCACCGCTCTTACAAACTACCCGATTGCGATCCACGAGCAGGAAGGTTTCCCGTTCGGACCCGAGCAGGGATGGCCGTATGCAGGTGGCGATCCCAAGCCGGTGCTACCTGAGACAGAGAAGAACTCTGCAAACTGCCTCACCCTGCCGATCTATCCCGAGCTTACTGAGGAGGAGGTCAAGTATGTGGCCGCCGCGGTGCTCGAGTGGGAAAAAGGCCCGGGCGCGAAGTACTTCAAATAAAGTTATTGATTTTCGGTTCTCAGTTAAAAAACGAGGTGACGACATCAAATACAATGGCCGGGGTATTCTTGCCCCCGACCTGTATTCCTGTTTGCAAACCTGTTTTTATCCCTCCAGGTATCCTACCTGGAGGGATGTAATAGCTACTGAGCGGCGACATGTCCGGGTTCTTCGCTCTCCGCTCTCTGCTGCATTCTAGGGAGGTAATCAAATGTCTCAAGTATACACAGTGGCTATAGCCGGGCTTGGCAAGCGCGGAAAAGTCCATGCTGATGTGTTTCATAAGAATTCCAGGTTCAAGGTTGTCGGCCTTGCGGATGTGGATTCGGGCAGGATAGCCGATGCCGCAGCGCTCTGCGGCAACCCCGAAGGTTTTGATGATGCGGGAAAGATGCTTGCAGCCACAAAGCCCGACGTCTTTTGCTTCTGCACACCGCCTACGGTGCGCCTGCCGCTGGTCAAGCTTGGCTGTGAGAACGGCGTAAAGCTGATTGCTTACGAAAAGCCCATGGCGACCAACATGACCGAAGCCATCGAGATGAAGAAAGTCCTTGATGACGCAGGTGTCAAATCGGTCCAGAGCCATCAGCGCAAGTATAATATCCAGTTCGTAAAATGCAAGGAAGTGGTCGACAGCGGCGCATTAGGCCGGATTCACACCATCTACGGCACCGGCACCGGCTGGATGATGCATCTTGCGACCCATATCGCCGACTACATCCGCTGGTTCAACAGTGGAGACGAGGTCGAGTGGGTTATCGGCCAGGCGTTTGGCCGTGAGAAGCTCACCGACAACCATCCCAGCCCGGACTACCTTGGCGGGTTCATTCAGTTCGCCAACGGCGTGCGTGGTATAATGGAGGTCGGCGAGGTCGCTCCTGACGTGCCTGAAGTCGACTACTGGTGGCGTAAAGTGCGGTTTCTGATCGAGGGCACCGAGGGCTTTGCCGAAGTACATGTCGGCGGCGGCTGGAGAGCAGTCACCAAGAGCCGTGGGGCCGAGGGTTCCGACGAAGGCACATGGGATGCCGACCACGAGCAGGTCCCTTATATAGAGGATATAGCTCTCTGGCTCGACGGCACAAAGGTGCATCCATGCAATGGCGAAGACGGCTACAAGGACCAGGAGATTATGTGTGGTCTGATGCGTTCAGCCATAGAGCGCAAAAAGATCGACTTTCCTCTGGGTCCAGGCGAGCCAGAGCTTGAGGGCCTGGCAAGAGTGCTGCCTGAGTAAATAAGCAGTCATTAGTAAATCAAGGAGCCGCTTCTGTTTTGAAGTGGCTCCTTAGTAGTATCGAAGAAGGCATCCAATGGAACGAATTCCTGTCTCAATGACCCGTGGCAACCTCGACAATATCCCCGAATATCCGCTGCCTGCGGGTTATAAATTTCGCTTTTTCAAGCGCGGTGAAGAACTTGTGTGGGCACAGATGCAGGTGGATGTGGGCGCGTTTGAGAGCATCGAGAAAGCGATGGAGCGCTATAACAGTGAATTCGCTCCGCATATAGACGAGTTTGAGAAACGTTGCATTTTCCTTGTGGAAGAATCGACAGGCAGGGTAATCGGCACCACCACAGCCTGGTATCACCCTGATCGAGATGATGACCGTGGACGCATCCACTGGGTAGCAATTATACCCGGCTTTCAAGGCCGCAAGCTTGCAAAACCATTGCTTGCCGAGGCCATGCGCGTCCTCAGAGCTTATCATCACGAGAGAGTGCATCTCTGGAGTATGACTTCTGCCGCGAAAGCCATCAGGATGTATCTGGACTTCGGGTTTGTGCCTGCGAATGTCTCTGAGAGGTTTGAAGAGGCGTGGGCGATGCTGGCGGAGGTTATCGATCATCCTGCTCTGGAAGCATTTCGTGAAAAGAGCTGATTGCCACAGTCGGATAAACCAATAATAGCAGTATGTATCTGGACAAGGCTCCAATCCCGTGATATCTTATCCTCAGCTATTACGATGTATTAGGCATACTTTATTGGAGGTTCTCAATGGGTATCCGCTACAGTCGAATCCTCACTGCATTTGCAATTCTATTTCTGTCTATGGCAAGTTATGCACAGACAAGACCCATGCCCGGCCAAGCTGACGGCACGACATATACAAACCCACGTATACAAGCTAGGATACGCAGGTTTCAGAATTTAAACTCCAACACTGCAAACGTCAATTCGACGAGCAATATAGGCATAAAGGGTGTTAAGAGCCGCCTTACCGATATCAACACTCTCAAATATGCTCTGATAGATAAGAAGACACATGTCGTAACGTTTGTCGGTAAGTATGATCCGGCCTATCCGACTGGCCCGATCCCATATGACGATATTCTCAAGGACGTGCTAAACAATGCCTACCCGTCTTTTTCTCTGGAGCCCACACCAGATCAGAAGGCTCTTTTTATGAGAATGGACAAGGCAATATCAGTCGATATTGCAAAGATGAACAATGAGCCGGACTACTGCAACCAGTGGGCGAACAAGCTTATTTCAATTCTGCTGAACGACCCTGCGGTGGCGGTAGACAACAAACGCTTTATGAAGCATTTTGGCGATGCCTTCAGTCTGAGCGCCGAGGAGTTCAGGCAGATGTTCTATGGCGCTCAGAATATGGCAAGCGTGCCGCAGGAAGAGTGGATCCCTACGGCTGCAAAGATGATACGCGTGATAGGACTGCCTAAAATTGCCGATATGCTCAACGTAATGAGCGGCAACGGCGGCACTGGCGATATGATCCATGATATAGGCGCGGCGCTCGGAATATTGCCCGAACTCGACAGCCTCAAGGCGAAACTGGACTCCGGCCAAATCAGCCAGAGCGAGTACGGCACCGAGGGCTATGTCCTGTGCTTCTCTGAGATTCTGCGCCAACTGGACTACCCTGCGGATAAACTGCAGAAGATGGCCGATGGTGTGCGCAATGGCTCGCAGTCACGGGATGTGATGGCTGATGCCTTCAGCACCCAGCTTACTTCATATATTACAGACAGGTTCGGCGAGAAGATCATAAACGGGCTGGTGTTCAGCCCCGAACTGATGACCAGGCTCTACGACTTCCCTCTGCCTCAGTCAGAATTGGTATATACCAATGTTCCATCCGACTCTGTGCTGGGAGGCATTCTCTTTAGAGCCGACTATCTACTCAAAACAATCTGCTCGAACCCCGATCTGCGCGAGCAGGTGCCGGGGCATATGACGGATATGGAGTTCCAGCAGCAGGAGTCTATCAAGAACAACTATTTTACGCCATCAAATGCGGGCGCCGATGTCGGCAGCAGGCTTATACCAGCCGATGTCACCATGAGCGTGTCACCGACGGGTGATGTTGTAAGGTTTGATAATGCGCACGTGAAGGTGACCAGTTGGGTCAGAGAATACCTGGGAGATGGCTGGGACAGCCAGGCCAAGAGCTTCCTCAATTCGATCGTCCCCAAATATGCCGATTATGTCACCGCCCATTTGGACGATTATGCCAAGGTCTATCCCGAGCTTTACAGGATGCAGGAAGTGGCTAAACTGGTAGCCCTGGCTCGCTGGGCAAAGAGCAACGGCTATACGCTGGCTGCAGGTCAGACGTCCAACACAAAAATCGAGCACCCCAAGACTATAAACGGTTTCTGGAGTGCAGTCTTCCAGGCGAACCAGAACAAGTTTTCTTTGACGATCATCGGCGAGGGCGGCGCCAGTTTCTCTTCAGACGAGGGTGAAGAGTGGGTGAAGCCCAATCAGAATGTCGAGGTCACCTCCGATGTGTGCAAGCAACTGGTGGCCAGCGCAGTGTTTGCAAATCAGGCGGCCAATGCAGCGGTTGGCGGCAATATGGAGGAAGCCAGAGACCTCGCCGATAAGAGCGCTCGCGCCATGACCGGCGAGATCGATTACACTAAGCTGCCTTCACTCTCGGATATACCAATGCCGACCGACCCGGGGTCATATGCCGCAGCCGACAAGGAACTGATCGACCAGGCCGGCGACTGCTTGAAGACTATGGACCAGGCGCAAAAGGATATGGCTAAAGCGGACAGTATCGCACCCACTCAGCCCGAGGAGGCCGAAAAGATCCGTGCTCAAGCGACCAAGGATCAGGACGAAGCGAGCGAAAAGCTTCAAAGCTTAATGAGTTCCGCTAAGACACTCCAGGCAGACCCTTCTCAGGCGGATGATATTGTTGTCTCGCTCAAGGGCCTCTCCGGTGTAGTCCGGCCAATTCAGAACACGACTGCTTCGTCCGGTCAGACTCAGACTGCTCAGACACCAGTCCAGCCAGCAGCCAATATCAAGCCTGTCGACATGGAAGCTATGCGGGCGAAATGGATAAAAGAGCTGGACGAGACAAACAGGAAGATAGAGATGACTAAGCAGATGCTGACGATGCTCAACAAGCAGATACAGACTGACCAGTCTCTATATAATGACTGGGAGAAGATGGCCTCCGAGGGTATGGACAAATGCAAGTCCACCGTAAAGGACCTTTTCTTCGATACCACCATCGGCTTGCTTGCGGACCGGTTCAAGGATATAAATGAGGTCGCTCAGAAGCTTCCGGCAAGTGAGGCCGACACTATCGAAAAATACAGACGCCTGGAGTCGTTGACCACATCTATGAAAAACGCAAAAGATGTGGGCACATATGCAGAATGGCAGGATCGCGAAAACAAGACCGATGCGGACGTTTACGAATCGATCCGGGACGGCATCGGCCAGATATCGGGTCTATTGTCTCTGGATACCACTGTCCCCGGGCTTGCATGGAAATACGGCAGCATGACCGCCGACCTGGCCTATACATTCACCCAATACTATCAGGCTTGGAACGGCATCAAATCAAGCACCGACCGAACCGATGCCCAGGCGGCACAGGTGAAAAAACTAAGCGCAGACATGCAGGCTCTTATTGAGAGATACAAAGAGCTGCATAAGAACCTCGATGAGGCTAACTGGAAACAGTAAAGCACAATAAATCTGGGTCAGGATTTACGAACCCTGACCCATTATACTTCGCGGGCGAATGCCCCGAAGGTTATCTGCAAGACCTCCGGGTCGACATTTTGAAATTCTGACCCGCCGGTCTCTAGAACCTGAAGTCCCTCTCGCCTGCTCGAATCTTTTCGAGATACTCACTGGCCTTTGCGCGCACCTTCGGGTTCGGTATTGCGGCCATTTCCCTGTCGATTACCTTCTTGCCCAGCTCACGGAGTTCATCATCACCGTAGTCGTCAAGATATTCCTGCAGGGTAAGGATTGCGTTAGGCTGGCACATATTCTGTATCTCGCCGGTTTTGGCGAGCTTCATAAACCTGTCGCCTGTGCGTCCCAGTCTATAGCAGGCCGTGCAGTAGCTCGGGATATATCCGTCTCGGATCAGGTCTTTGAGCATTTCATTGGGTGAGCGATGATCTTCCAGTTTGAACTGTGGTATCTCATCCTCGAATCCCAGCTTTGCCGCATGCGCGTACCCGCCGACTCCTGTCTGTGACCCGGCGCTGACCTGCGAGATTCCCACCGCTATGACCTCATCGCGATAGCCCTTCGGTTCACGTGTAGATAGTATCATGCCGGTATACGGCGTAGCCAGTCTCAATATGGCGATAATCTTCTTGAAATCCGCATCGCTTACAAGATATGGAAAGTCTTCCGCGTTTACACCTTCGGCTTTGCGCATTCGGCAAGCGGAGTATGTATGCGGCCCCACTCCAAACCTTGCTTCCAAGTGCTCAGCGTGCATCAACTGCCCGACTACTTCGTATTTCCAATCATACAGTCCGTAAAGCAATCCCAGGCCCACATCGTTAATTTCACCGAGCATCGCGCGGTCGTGCGCCTCAGTGTGATATTCGTAGTTACGTTTTGGCCCCTCATGAACCTTGAGGTAGGTTGGTTTGTGATAGGTTTCCTGGAATAGAACATACGTCCCGATGCCGGCATCTTTAAGTTTCTTGTAGTTCTCGACGGTTGTCGCGGCAATATTTACATTTATACGGCGGATTGAGCCGTTGTCGAACTTGAGGGAATAGATTGTCTTAATGCAGTCCAGCACGTAATCTATTGGGCAGTTGACGGGATCTTCACCGGCCTCCAGAGCAAGGCGCTTGTGGCCCATACTCTCCAGCAGTTTTACTTCCCTGGCAAGCTCTTCCTGGTTGAGTTTATGGCGTGCAAACGCGTGATCATGGTTGTAACCGCAGTAAGCGCAGCGGTTGACGCAGTAGTCCGAGACATACAGCGGCGCAAACATTACGATCCGGCGGCCGTATATGTGTTCCTTGACTTTTCGGGCCAGAGCAAAGACTTCTTCCATAATCTCCGGCGATTCAATATTCAGCAGCACTGCGGCTTCGCGATGGGTCAGTCCCTTGAAGTCTGCCGCTTTTGCCAGGATTTCTCTGACCCGCACAATATCGTCAGCCTGTTCTCGTCCCTGCGCGAGAGTCTCCTCTATCTCTTCATGACATATAAACTCATTGGAATCATTGGATTTCGGGTCATACATGTTAAACTACCTCGTTTCCTTCGCCAGAGCGGTCTTTACCGATACGTTGTGCACACGGCCAAGCCTGCCCGTGAGTGCGCTTATCTCGTCACCTGTTCCATCCACTATTACGGACACCACCGACACTCCGCGTTCCTTATACGGCACACCCATGCGGCCTACTATAATGCCTGAGAACTCATGGAGCACTGCATTTATCTCTTCGGCTGCCGTTAAGTCCTCGACTATAATTCCCACTACGCCCAGACGCTTTTCCATATGCACCACCTAAACAAAAAGCCCTCTCGCATATCTGCAAGGGGGCGTCTTAAGACGTTTCGATATTAAACGCTTAACGCGCCCTCCCGCTCGGATCAATCGGCCTTGCGGTCGGGTTATTTTTCCAAACCGGCGGTGGAACAAGTCCCATCACCCGTCACTTGATTCTATATCTATATGCCACACACTGTCAAGAGCTAAACATTGAGTCAAAAGTCAGGTAATCCTTATTCTTCGCGGGCGAATGCCCCGAAGTAGGTTTCCCCTCAAGACGACTTATCCTAGGCATGTTCATGAGCACAGGGGTGAGCCATTTTTAGTTGCGGCAAGTGTTTTTGCAAGTTGCTTGAACTGATCGCAGATATCCGCTTTTTCAAGCTCATGGGGATAAACCCAGAGGAAATCGTCATGCTCACTGCTGAGTGTGAGTTTTCCCGATTCTATCTGTCCTTCGAGCAGCAGGTAGACAATATGGTTGGATGGTGACTCTGACTGAGTTGAGCCGGCAAGCCTGTCTATGGCGACCTTCAGCCCCGTCTCTTCTGCAACCTCACGCATCAGAGCCTGATCGAACGCTTCGCCCGGGTCGACCTTTCCGCCGGGGAAGTCCCATTTACCCGGGTTATTCTTTGAGTCCATAGACCTCTTCAGCAGCAGGCACCGGCCATGTTCGTCCTTTAATATCATCTTGACCGACAGCGCGAAAGGCTTCATTTTACACAGCCTTCAAGTATCGACGATACGGCCTTAATCTGTTTTTTGAGATCGAAGCAGCTATCCACCCGTATCCTGCCTGATCTGCCCATGCTTTCGGCAGCAGACCTATCTGAGATCAATTGTTCCATCGCATCGGCTATCTGTTGAGGATTGTTTGCAGGTACCAGAAAACCTGTCTCACCCGGCACTATGATCTCGGGCAGCCCTCCGACATCCGCAGCTATGACGGGCCTGGACAGAGCCATAGCCTCGACTGCAGCCAGACCGAAACCCTCCTTAAGGGATGGGGCTATAATCGCATCACACGCGGACATGAGTCCTCGCACATCTGCATTAAACCCTTTGAACTCAATACTGCCTGCAATCCCCAGAGCCTGGGCGGATCTGACTAATTCGTCGCGGGTCTTGCCGTCTCCAACGATCATCAGTCGAGCGCTCTGGCAGGTTTTAGACAGGATAAACATGGCCTCGATTGCACTCCGCTGGCCCTTTTCTTCCGAGAGCCTGCCGAACACACCAAAGACAGGCGTGTTTTCATCATAGCCCTGTGCGCGTTTTGCTTCTGAGATTGGAATCGGAGTAAATCGAGTCAGATCGACACCATTGTGGACTACGTGAATATTGCCGGCATCCAGCCCCTGTGCGCAGAGGTGTTTTTTTACAGCCTCAGACACCGCAATTACTGCTGTGGAGTATTTGAAGCATGTTGCTGTGTTCAAGCCATGCACGTGCGCGACTGACGGCACACCGGCGAGCTTTGCAGCAAAGGCTCCGAGCAGGCTTGCCGTCGAAAGATGTGTGTGGATCACATCTATACCGTGTGAGCGAATCAGGGATGCAAGTCGAATTACCGTTATCGGGTCGAGCTTGCCGTGTGTCTTCCAGTTGATGCTTGATATCCCGCGGTCGGCTGCATATTTGACAAATGGCCTGCCTGAGGGGATAAACAGCTCAACATCGATATCGAGTCTGGAAAACTCTTCACACAAGTCGGCGACATACACTTCCGCGCCGCCGATCCGTGATGGGGTTATCGCCTCCAGCACACGCATAGGCTCAGTCAAGCACTCCGCATGCCCGTTTAGCCCTGCCGATCTTTCTCATCAGCATCGGGCCAAAGGCGTTCCAGCGCACGTTTACCCTGGGTATCTCGAATGCGCTTGACTTCCAGACAATCCCCAGCTTCGTGGTGACGGCATTGGAGTAACCTGCCTCTATTGCACTTGCTATAACGCGGTCATCGCAGTCGCCATACGGGTAGGAGAACGATTTTACTGGTTTGCCGATCAAATCTTCGAGCCGGTTTTTAGATTCGACTAGTTCGTGTTTAAGCTCGCTGTCGTTAAGTTCGGTCAGGTGAGGATGAGTAAGAGTATGGGAGCCTATCTCAAATCCAGCGTTCGAGAGTTCTTTTATCTGCTCGGCGCTCATCATAGGCTCACTCTGGTCACCTGCTTTGCGGTCCCATTCATTAAGGCCGCCTATGGAGTCGACCACCACATATATCGTCGCCTTGATCTGGTGTTCGACAAGAGCGGGGTAGGCGTGCTCATATACGCTCAGGTAGCCGTCATCGAATGTGATCGCGAACCTGTCGATGTCCGATAAATCGTTTGATATGACAGATTCAAGGTTTGCCGCCGCCCATCCTTTCGATGAAAGATAGTCCAACTGCGATCTGAAAAGATTAGGCGCTACATACTGGCCCGCCACCAGTGAAGAGAGCTTAGGCAGTCCCATGCGATGATATAGCAGCACAACCGATGTTGTCGTGCGCGAAATACTAGAAAGCAATGTCCATTCTCCATAATGACTGATTCTATGATAGTATACTCCAGCATACTGAGCCCTGTCGAATGCTATCTGACCGACATGGGCATTTCGCGAATAACGACTACGAAATGCCTCGGTTTGCTGTCTCTGATAGCGGTGACGTCCAGCTTATCTCCAATTTCTTTTTGGCGGATAATTTTCTGTAGCGCGCCTCCGTCAGCTACTTTTTTATTGTCCACCTCAATGATTATATCTCCTCTGCGGATTCCGGCAAGCGCCGCAGGGCCGCCTTTTTCAACTTGGGCAACAATTACCCCTTCCTTTACAGGCAGGTCGAACTCTTCAGCCACTTCTGCACTGAGTTCCGCGAAAGAAATGCCGATCCACCCGACAACGATCCGTCCCTGCTTTTTGACTTCATCCAGCACGCTGCGAGCCGTATTGATTGGGATCGCGAAACCGAGAGTCCCGGCCTTTCCGCTGACAACGACTGTGTTTATGCCTATGACTTTACCTGCGCTGTCGACAAGCGGTCCGCCGCTGTTGCCCGGGTAGATGCGCGCATCTGTCTGGATGAGGTTGGTTAGGGAAAGTCCGCCGCCGGGGATTGTCCTGCTCAGGGCGCTCACTACACCGACGGTAACCGTGCGCTCGAAACCGTATGGGTTTCCGATAGCTATGGCGACCTGGCCGACCTGAAGCAAGTCCGAATCTCCCAGCGGCGCCACAGGGAGGTTTGTGACGGGGACTTTTATGATCGCAAGGTCTATGCCCGGGTCTCCACCCAGGCTTTTTGCTTCCACCTGCCTGCCGTCTGCCAGTGTTACGGTAAGCTTCTTCGCGCCGCTGATAACATGGTTGTTGGTAAGGATTTCGCCTTCTTTGGAGATAATGACTCCCGAACCCAGGCCGCTTTCGTCGCCGCTTGCATCAAGCTGCATGACGGCTACTACTGTCGGGCCGATGTTTTTTACAATATCTATGATCCGGCTCTCTTCAGGCAGCAGGAATGTGACCGGACCCCTGCCTGAGTCTGCCTGGGTTTGTGCAAAGCAGATTGTAGTGGATAATATGATCAGCGCTATTAAGCCGAATGCGGCTGGTTTTGGCCTTTGCATATGCGTTCCCTCCTGAAAGTGTCATATTAGGTATGATCACTTTCGGGGGTTGGGGAAACATTATGATGGTGCATTCAGTGTAAAGTGGCCGTGCTGATACCATCCGGCCCATCATATGATTTCCTAGCTGTTTCAACGTGGAACTTTTATGCCTGCTGATCTTAGACCTGAGACAAACTCGGGGCTGAAAGAATCAACTTCGCGATCCAAGCTGAAATAAAAAGGCCCTCGCTTTTTACCTGTTTTGAGACTTAGCGTGATTGTGTCTACTCGATTCTTCATTAGTGAATCTGGCAGAGTTGCAGCCTTGAGCCCATTTAGTAATGCAGCAATTGTTGCACGACTGCGAATCTCTTTCGGGAAAAATGGTGTCTTCAGCTCAATGTATGAGATGTCTTTTGCCTTTAGTCCTGATACTGCATTTTGAACTGCTACATTAGGTTTTGATTTTTGCCATGCATACCACACAGACAATTCATTCCATTTGGAAGCGCCAATGGCAACAATTACACCTATGCAGATGATCAGAACAGCAGCAATCCTAGTTTGCTTCACGTTTGCCCTCCTAATGAATGTCGAAAAACGTTGTGTAGTAGGACAAGTTACTTGCACCACCATAGTTCCTCAGATTGGTGTTATATGTAATGGTTGTTGCCCACTCATGGCGAGAGAGCGCCATGACGGCTGATCGTATGTAAAACCAGGCAGTTCGGTCCGTGATGGGGCGTAAGATGTCATCAGACACGCAACCGCTGTCTTCGGCTTGTGCTTCTTCACCGGCTGAGGCTTAAAAAGTGACCACACAATCGGCAGCGACGCAAGCAGCAGCAGGCCCACCACGGCGGTCGATATCTTCTCCTCGCGCGAGAGCTTGAATGCGCGCCAGTTAGCTGTCACCACCGCCACAGCCAGCACCATAAGCGCGGGCAGAGCGTGCAGAAGCCCGAACAACACTGCGAGCATCCCGAGTGTCATCGCTCCAAACACGAACCAGTAGTTGCGCGACGGCCGCATCGCGAACCTGTGCACCACCGCAAACACTATGGCCATGAATATAAAGTCGCCGGGTCCGATCATTGTGGCCGGCATAAATGTGCCGGTTCCTGCGTGAGGTATGGGTGTGCTAACGGCTCCGACCACCTCGGGCGCATTTTTCATTACCTGCGATACCGGTCCTCTGGTCACGGTCCAGAAATCGATATAAGCGGCAAACATTACCACAGGCAGGAGCAGGTTCTTGTCTTTTATCCGCAGCGAGACCATATATCCCAAGCTGATTGCGGCGAACATGATACAGATGAAGTAGATCATCGAAAGAGGCGTCACGTAGTTGCCGACCACAAAGAGCTTTTCGCGGAGTGTCAGTGCGCGATGCACTATCTTGACGGCTCCTGATTGCCGCACAATCAGGTTTATCAGCCCATAAGCGCATCCCAGGCTCAGTGCAAATGCCGCTAAAGAGTGTATGAAGCCCATTTTGAGCTTTGCGCTCTGGTAGATGATGCCGATCTGTATGGCCATGAACATGGCAGTCGGCAGCGCGATTATCAGCATACCGATTATTCTAATGCCTGCAGCGCCAATCCCCGAGGCGTGAGAAGCCGCTTTTACAAGGTGATTGATGATCGCAGGCAAAAATGTCGCTTTTGGGACCAGCAGCCACAGCGCAAGATATGCGATTAATGTGATCGCCAGGCTGAAAACAGGTGATTTCTTGAACACTTATCGCTCCTTGGACTTTGACAACGATTATACCACACTGTAGAATCATAGTAGGATAAATGTGGAGAGGACTGATATGAGCCAGATTAGGGTTGTGATAGCCGACGACGAATCCATTATCAGGATGGACCTGAAAACGCTTCTCGAGGAGATGGGGCATGTTGTTGTAGGGGAGGCCGCCGACGGTCAGAAAGCCCTCGAACTCACCCGGTCTCTGAAACCGGATGTCGTGATAATGGACATCAAGATGCCCGTAATGGACGGCCTCGATGCCGCAAAGATTGTTGCCGATGAAAAGATCGCGCCGGTGGTGCTGCTTACTGCCTACAGCCAGAAGGATTTGATAGAGCGCGCGAAAGAGGCTGGGGTATATGCATACCTGGTTAAGCCTTTCCAGGAATCGGATGTACTGCCCGCAATCGAGATAGCGATATCGAGATACTTGGAGCAGCAGGAACTCGAGACTACTCTGGGCGATCTTGAGACCAAGCTTGAGACCCGCAAGATTGTTGACCGCGCCAAAGGTATTTTAATGGACAAGTATAAGCTCTCCGAGGCCGAAGCATTCAGGCGAATACAGCAGCAGAGCATGAACCAGCGCCGCTCGATGAAGGAGATCGCCGAAGCTCTCATCATCGCTCACGACATTTAGCGGAGCGGGACAACGGATAATGAGCAGCTGGCACAATATAAGGCAGTGGCAGAGATATGTCTCGCGTGAGGGGTGTCCGGTATGCAATCAAGAGCCGAATGATCAACCCAACGGCGAAATGCATATAGCCGACCTTACCATATCGACGCTGGGGACTGATAGCAATACATGTATGAAAGGTCACTGCTGCCTGGTTGTGAAACCGCATGCAGTCGAGTTGTATGATCTTTCAAGTGAGGATGCTGCAGCCTTTATGTCCGATATTCAGATGGCTGCCCGTGCTCTCAAAAAAGTTACCGGCGCAATAAAAATCAACTATGAAATTCATGGCAACACTATCCCTCATCTTCATATGCATTTGTGGCCGAGGCAGATAGGTGATAGATTCGAGGACGGCCCTATAGACTGGCGACTAAGAGATCCTGGAGTATATGGTGAAGGAGAGTATGAGTCATTCGTCAGGGATATGCAAGAAGCTATTATGCAATTGCGCTGAGTAAAACACGGCCATAAACTTTTGACTTTTCGACTTTCCAACTTTTAGACTAACAATGAGCCCATGGAACGAACGTAAAAAACAGGAACGGGACGCGACCGACGCCGCGCTGCGCGAGCTTCCGCCGGAGCAGGAGCTTGAGGCGCTGCGTGTGCGTGTTGCCGACCTCGAGAAGCGCATCGCCGAAAAAATGCTGGAAGCTGATGCTCTGCGTGAGGTCGGTCAGGCAATCGGCTCCATGCTCTATATCGACGACATGCTCAAAAAAGTCGCCGATATAGTCGTCAAAGTAACGGGTACCGACTTCTGCCTGATATATCTGCTATCGGAGTCCGGTCAGGAACTGGTCCTGCGCGGGGCCAGCGGCGAGGTCAAAGATGTCGTCGGCAAGATCAGGCTTAAAGTAGGCGAAGGGATCACCGGATGGGTAGCTCAACAGGGCCAGCATGTGGTCCTCAGCCGCGAGGCTTGGCGCGATGAACGCTTCAAACCGGTCCCGATCCTCGTGCAAGACAAATATCAGTCCATGCTATCAGTCCCCTTGAGGGGCAGAAACGATCTGGTCGGCGTTATAAATGTCCGCACAAACCCTCCGCACGATTACACCAAGATGCAGATCAGCCTGCTCGACAGCATAGCGCGGCAGGTCGGCGGCGCGGTCGAAAACTACAATGTCTATCACCGTATGGAGCAGCGCGCATCACAACTGAGCACTCTTTCGGAGATCAGCCGCACGATTACTTCGGACCTATATCTTGAAGAGATCCTGCAGCTTATTGTCGCTATGACAGCCGAGAGCATGAACTTCAAGATATGCTCGGTTATGCTCCTGGATGAAGACAGGAAAGAACTGGTTATCAAAGCCACCCAGAGCAAGAGCCGCGCCTATACAAAGAAGCCGAATGTAAAGCTCACCGAGAGTGTGGCAGGCCGCGCGATAGTGGAGGCCAAGCCTATCACTATACGCGATGTACGCAAGACTCCGGGCTATCAGTATCCGGACATTGCCAAGAAAGAGGGCCTTTGCTCGCTTATTGCGCTTCCTCTTTCGGTGAAAAAAGAGATAATCGGTGTGCTTAACTGTTACACTGCTACCCCTCGCGATTTCTCCGAGGAAGATATAGGGCTGCTGACCGCTCTTGCCAACCAGGCTGCCATTTCTATTCAGAACGCCAAACTGATGGTCCAGAAGGCTGTTCTTCAAGAGATGCACCACAGGGTCAAAAACAGCCTTCAGACAATCGCAAGTCTGCTCAGGCTGCAGATAAAAATAGGAAAGTTCGACTCGCCAAAAGAGGCGCTTACACAAAGTATCAACCGCATCCAGAGTATTGCAGCGGTCCATGAGATGCTTTCAAGCGAGAATCTGGACAATGTCAGCATCAAACGTCTGGCGGACACCATTCTCAGCGCTACTGCGCGGGGTCTGCTGCCTGACGCGCGCCAAATAAACATGCTGGTTGATGGTGATGATTTCCTGCTTCCCAGCGGACAAGCTACCTATGTAGCCCTTGTTCTCAACGAGCTGGTACAAAATGCCATTGAACACGGGTTCAGCAGTGGAATTGGGACGGAGCTTACAGTGCGTATTGCGCGAAACGATGAGAATATCATCCTCGATGTCGTCAATGACGGCTGCCCGCTTCCGGTCGACTTTGACATCAAGCGCAACCGCAACCTTGGCCTGCGTATAGTCGAAAGCCTCGTCCGCGACAATCTGATGGGTGATTTTACCATCGCGACCGGCATCGATGGCCGGACGCGCAGTTCTGTCGTATTCCCCAGGTAAAGCAATTGCCTTTTACGCGAGCGCATAGTATGATATTCGCAGCTAGCTGAGGCTTTGTTTTTGCTCTTTGCTCTCCACTTTCTACTCTCCACTCACAACTATCTTTTGGGAGGTTTGCAAAAATGGATGAAAGCAAGAAGTTGCCATACTTCGGTATGGAAAAGCTCATTTCTCTGTGGGTTCTGGTGTTTTTTGCCGGCTGGTTTGTTATGCAGACCGAGCTGGTCGGCGCGCGCGCGCTTGCTCCATATTTCGGCAACTCGATATATGTGTGGGGCAGTGTATTAGCTGTTTTTCTTGTCACGCTTGCTATAGGCTATGGGATTGGAGGGTTTCTCACTCGAAGGTTTCAATCACACTGGATACCTGCGATCCTGCTTATTATAGCCGGCGCGATGGTAATCCTGTCCGTTACGTATCAGGACAGCCTGTGCGCTTGGTTTGTTGCAAAGGGTTTTGATGTTCGATGGGGGTCTCTGGCGGCTACTGCGATTCTATATGCACTTCCTATGGTGCTTGCCGGTACTATCTCACCCTATGCCATTCATCTTGCAGCGGGTGCGCGTTCCGAGACCGGCAGCAAGGCAGGCACACTTTATTCGGTCTCAACAGTCGGCAGTTTCGTCGGCAGTCTGATTACCTCATTCATTTTGATTCCATCGTTCTCGCTGGGAGCGGTCGCCATCAGCGGCGGACTGATTGTAGCCGTGGCTGGAATCGTTACAGCCATTGCTCTTTCGACGGCCAATCGCGCTTCAGTGGCGCTTAGCATTATCTTTACAGGTGCGGTTATCGCGCTGTCATGGATATCGCCCGCAAAGCTCGTGCCGATTTCGCAAAAGATATACCAGAAAAGCATGGTCGGTGAGGTACTCTGCAAAGATAACTCAACTGCTAAATCCAGACTTGCCGAGGCGCAGCGTCAGGCTCTGACGAAACTGAGCAAAGTCGGCACCGCTTCGGACACAAAGCTGCTCTTTAGGACTGAGACGGCCTACCACAGGATAGAAGTTACCCAAGAAGGCCCTGTGCGAATGCTCACATTCGGCTCTCATGAGTTCAAGTACCCACAGACAGCCATCAACCTGCGCAACATTTCTACCCATATCAGTGAGTATACCGGCGTTATGCTGGCTCCGGTGCTCTATAAGCCTCATCCGAAAAGAATCCTGATGATCGGTCTTGGTGGAGCGGATATAGCCAGGTCTGTCGAAAACTGTTACCCGGATGCTAAACTGGACGTAGTAGAGATCGACCCTGCGGTCGTTAGTATCGCCCAAAAGTACTTTTTCTGGCGACCCGGCAAAAACGTGACCGTATACACCATGGACGGCCGCACATTTATCAACTTCAGGCTGCTTACAAAATCGGAGCCTTACGACTGGGCAATAGTTGACGCGTACGACAGCGACTATACACCATTCCATCTCAACACTCTTGGCTTTTATCGCCATCTCGCCGTGGTAATGACACCTGATGGCGTCGTATCCGTCAATTCTACGATTATAAGTGAGCTTTACAGTTACCAGGCCCGGACAATGAACGCCGCGTTTGGCACTGTTGACGCTTATATGTGCCATCGCAGCGGCAATGCCATATTGGTCAGCCAGATCGGCGCAAAAAAGAATATGACACTGGATAGGGCAACAAAGGCACAAAAGAGACTTAAGTTTACAAGTGACCAGGGCATCGACCCGCAGTATATCACATCCTGTTTGGTGCTCAAGCGAAACTGGGAGAGCAAGGGTGAGATACTCACCGATATGTGGGCGCCTGTAGAACGCTTGATGAGTATGCAGTAAAGGGGAATTGCAATGAAAGTGTTTGTACGTGTTTTGGCGCTGCTTTTGCTGTGCATCGCATTGACGATACCGGCGCAAGCAACCGTAAAACCAAACGCACTGTTTTCAGACGGCTCAGTGCTTCAGCGGGGCATAAGTGTGCCTGTCTGGGGGACGGCATCCAACGGCGAGAAAGTAACCGTCAAATTTCAAAACCAGGCTGTAAGCGCAAAAGCCAAAGATGGCCGGTGGATGGTTCGTTTGAAGCCTCTTACAGCCGGTGGCCCATATACCATGACAGTCTCCGGCGAGAACACAATTGAGGTCAAAAATATACTCGTCGGCGAGGTATGGATTTGCAGCGGGCAGTCAAATATGGAGTTTCAACTTAAAAAGGCTGACAATGCAGAATCGACAATAGCGAGTTCAAAAGACTCACAGCTCAGGCTCTTTAAGGTTCCCAGAAGAGCAACCGCCGATCCAATGTATGATGTTGACGCCAAGTGGAATGAGTGCGGCCCCGGAGCGGTTGATGAGTTTTCAGCCGTGGGATATTTCTTTGGATGCAGTCTGCGCAAGCAGTTGAACGTTCCAATAGGCCTGATTGAAACTTCATGGGGCGGCACTCCTGCTCAGGCCTGGACGAGTATGGAGTGTCTGCAGGCAAATCCGGTCACAAAACCGATGATTGATGAGCATTCTCCAAAAGATGGTGACGCCAAATCGTGCACTGTTCTCTACAACGGCATGCTTCTCGCTCTTCAGCCATATGCCGTCAAGGGAGTAATTTGGTATCAGGGCGAAGCAAATGCTCCTGATGCTTTCAGGTATAAGTCTCTTTTTCCCGTAATGATCGACTGCTGGCGCAAAGCATGGGCTCAGGGCGATTTTCCGTTCCTGTTTGTGCAGTTGGCTCCATTCGGCAAGCTCTACTCGGAACCGGTCGATAGCCACTGGGCGGAGCTTCGCGAGGCGCAGCGCCTGACCGCAGAAAATGTGCCTAATACCGCGATGGCAGTCATTACCGATTACGGCAATCCCGAAAATATACATCCCATATGGAAAGAGCCTGTTGGAAATCGTCTTGCAGCGGCAGCCCTTGCCAGGGTTTATAAGAAAAATGTGCCTTATCAGGGGCCTTCTTTCAAATCTATGGAGACATTCGGCGACCGAGCAGTGCTGTCGTTTGACAATGCAACCGGCGGCCTTCAAGCTAGAGGTGGCGTACTGATGGGTTGGACAATCGCGGGCGAAGACCACAAGTTTGTGAATGCTCGTGCAAGAATAGTGGGCGATAAAGTTGTTGTCAGCAGCCCTGATGTCGCGCATCCGGCTGTAGTCCGCTATGGCTGGGCTGATGCGCCTATTGTGAATCTATTCAACAAAGCCGGTTTTCCGGCCTCGCCGTTCTCGACGTCCGACCTGCCCTGGACAACAAAAAAGTAGGCTGGTTATTTTGGGACAGCAGATTAGGTAGAAATAATCGCGGAAGCGATGAATGATGGTAAGATCAAATTCACATTCAGCGCCTCCGCGATTGTATTTTTGGGGGAAGGTTTGTCTGATTAGATACTCTGAAGGAATTTCGCAGCAGCCTGCCTAATATTGTAAAATATACCGGCGCGGGTTTGTTCCCGTGCCGACATTGATGTACGGAGATGCATTACTTGCGCCCTGCAATATATGGAGGGTTTTGATCGGGCCGACCGGTCCGGTTTGAGGAGGACATTACACGATGTTAGATTATTTTCTGACCGAAGAGCAGCAATTTATGAAGGACGTTGCGAAGGAGATCGCCGTTAAAAAGATCAAGCCGGTTAGCGCTCATCATGATGAGACCGGAGAGTTTCCATGGGAGATAGTAAAGGCCATAGCCGAGGCTGATCTCTTCCGCGTCTTCATTCCCGACGAATACGGCGGTATGGCAGGCGACAGCGCCATCATGAATATGTGCGTAGTTACCGAAGAGCTCAGCAAGGTCGACGGCGGCATCTCGCTTGCCTTCGCCGCGACTGGCCTGGGCACTTTCCCGATTTTGGTGTCGGCCTCCGATGAGCAGAAGAAGAGATGGCTTACACGTATTGCCGACGGCACTATAGCGGCGTTCGGCCTTACCGAAGCCAATGCCGGCTCGGATGTCGCAGGCATGCAGACCCGAGCGGTCGAGGACGGCGACAGTTTCATCATCAATGGCACCAAGCAGTGGATCACTAACGGCGGCGAAGCCGATATTTATTCAATATTTGCAGTGACCGACCCTGACCGCGGACCAAGAGGCGTGAGTTGCTTCGTGGTCGAAAAGGGTGCCGAGGGCTTCAGCTTCGGCAAGAAGGAAGACAAGATGGGTATCCGCGCGTCGGCCACCCGTGAGCTGGTCTTCCAGGACTGCCGCGTTCCCAAGGAGAACATGATAGGCCGCCGAGGCACGGGCTTCTTCACCGCAATGAAGACCTTCGATCAGTCCCGCCCGGGTGTAGCCGCTCAGGCGTTGGGAATCGCCGCGGGCGCGTTGGAGCTTTCAGTGAACTATTCACGCGAGAGAGTCCAGTTCGGCCAGCCGATCTCAGCCAATCAGGGTCTTCGCTTTATGCTTGCCGATATGGCGATGAAGGTCGAGAGCGCCCGTGCGCTGGTTTACTCTGTCGCCCGCTGGATCGATTCGCATCCTTCAGAGAAGACCACAGCCTACTCAGCCATGGCCAAGTGTTGGGCGTCGGATATGGCGATGGAAGTCACTACCAACGCCGTGCAGGTCTTCGGCGGATACGGCTATATGAAAGAATATCCGGTCGAGAAGATGATGCGCGACGCCAAGATCACTCAGATCTACGAAGGCACCAACCAGATCCAGCGCGACGAGATAGGCCGCGGTCTGGTCGCCGAGGCAGCCAGGAAGAAAGACTGAGCCTTCGGTTCTACAATTGTGGCGTAATGCCGTAGGGGTGAAGCATTTGCCCGCCAAGCTTTTGTTGTGTCTTACATAATAGGCGCAAATGCTTCACCCGCAACACTTTTCGACAAGGCAATTGCTTTTCCCTAGACATAACGCTGGTGGAATGATGAATAATGATAATAACCTGCCTGCAAGGAAATTCATCAGACTAAAAGGCTATGACTATCGCTGGCCCGGCGCATACTTCATTACGATCTGCACCGCTGGCAAAAAGCACTATTTCGGCTCCATTAAAGATGGAAGGGTTTCTTTGTCCCAAGTCGGACTTATAGTTGAAAAGTGCTGGCTAACCCTCCCAAAGAGCTTTCATAACGTACGCCTTGATACTTATGTAATCATGCCAAACCACATCCATGGGATTATTATCCTTGTTGATGACGAGGAACACTGTAGGGGTGAAGCATTTGCCAATCAATTATCTGCAGTGCATTCAATAATCGCCGCAAATGCTTCACCCGATCCACACTTTGCAATCGGCACTTTATCTGGGTCTATTTCTGCTATTATTCAAAGCTTCAAAGCCAATACCAGCCGACGCATCAATGCAGTCAATGGAACGCGTGGCGGCACTCTATGGCAGCGCAACTATTATGAGCATATAATTCGAAGTGAACAGTCTCTTGATGAGATACGGGAGTATACCCTCGGCAATCCGTGGAACTGGTCGAGCGACAGATACTTCTGATGCTTCCAGTGATGTATGAATTATATGACATATATGTAGGGGTGAAGCATTTGCCCATCTTTTTTTGTTGTGTCTTGAATAACAGGCGCAAATGCTTCACCCACAATGTCTTCGGACGAAGCAATCGCGCTTAAGATTAATGAGTCATCTGATTTTTTACCGGCGATTGCTTCGTCCCTACAACAGCGCGGAGCAATCTGCTCCCTGTTTATAATGGGGTGGTATAATAAACGTGCGTGACCTGGAGGTAAATCAACATGAAATTTGAGATCACTCTTATGCGAGACGAAGATGGAATGGTTGTTGCCGAGTGCCCGGCTATTCCAGGCTGCATCAGTCAGGGCAGAGACGAGGATGAGGCGGAACGGAATATTCGCGATGCCATCAAAGAGTGTCTTGAGGTGCGTGTCGAGAAAGGGTTGCCTCTGACAATAGAGACCAGACATGTCGAGGTCGCAGCCTGATGCCGTTGAGCTTGATCATTGATGAATTCCTTGCAGCTACGGAGCAGTAATACTTTGTCTCTTACAGTCCATTCCCTCGCGAGCGGAAGCTCCGGCAATTCATTCCTGATTAAGGACGGCAATACTTCGATCCTGGTGGATGCCGGGATAGGCATTCGACGCCTTACGGCAGCACTTATGCAGTCTGAGGTCAATCCTGCCGATCTGTCCGCAATCTTTGTTAGCCACGAACATACAGACCACGTTTCGGGAGCTGTGCGTATGGCCAGACGCTACGATGTGCCTATAGTCGCCAATGCGCCGACCCTGGATCGTATTTCCGGGGCGGGGGATGTGCCTCACAAAGTGCTGGATACGAGCGAGGAGATGACTCTGGGCGAACTGCTCATAAGGCCGTTTAAGATCTCCCATGACGCCGTTTGCCCGGTCGGCTACTGCGTGCATTCAACCTCAGCTACGGCGGTAATTGCGACAGATACCGGTGTGCTCACACCCGAAATCCGGGAAGAGGCATTTCGCGCCGATCTGTTGATCCTCGAGTCCAACCACGATGAGGAGATGCTGCTTAAGGGTCCTTACCCCTGGTATCTCAAGCGCAGAATCGCCTCGGAACAGGGTCACATCTCCAATGACACCGCTTCCAATCTGCTTATAGATCTGGCTGAGGCTGAGAAACCGGTCTCGGTCTGGCTCGCTCATCTATCCAAAACCAATAATAGCCCTGCAATTGCTCTGACGACTGCACAATACGCCCTTTGGAGCTGTTTGGGGATAACAATGGATATCAAAGTCGCTCTTCGCGATGTGCCGAGCCTTTGTTGGAAAGAATAGTTTAAGATAACTAGAGTTGAGGTAAATAAATATCAATCACACGGCTAAATTACCGGTTTCGCTGCGGAAAGATTGGCAATTTTACGCTCATCGGCATTCTTGTTGAATATTTGAGTCTTCTTAAAACGCGGTTTTGGCATTAATCTTGCTGAATAATTCTAGTGGCCAGGGGGTAATGTCTTGAAAAAAGACAGAGGATGGCCGGGGGGTAATGTCGTAGTAAACCATGTGGCAGCAACAGTGCCATAATCCACAATTTCCGCGCGGCATCAGTCCGCCGAATAATAATCCGCAATACATTTAGACCTGATCTGTCTCATGCGGTCAATTTGCATGGTTTAATCCCGGACTCAAATCCGGGGTGAAATGTCAGTTTGCCGTTATGGTGGGCTTGATCGACACGGAAGTTCGGACAATTTTGGAATTGATGCTGGCAGGATGAACACTATTGGAAGGTTGACTTTGGTAGTCAGCCGAATGGCGGGCAGGCAGCGACATATAAGCTGGACATGATACTGAGGGTAATGTGTCGGCGATGGCAGGCCAGAGACGGAAGTCTATGTCGATGTTCCTGTTGTGAGGTAGTTGGAGGAAGGAGGCTTGTCGATGAGCGGTAACTTGCTCGAATTGACAGAGCCCGAAAAAGAAGAAGCGCTGCCCGTAGCTTCTGAAGTTGGCGATTCGATGGATATGTATTTAAGTCGGATTGGCCGTTGGCCCCTGTTGGGGGCTGATGAAGAACGTGATCTGGCTCGGGATGCCCAGGCCGGCAACGACCAAGCCAAGCGCAAGCTGATAGAGAGCAATCTCAAGTTGGTCGTGAGTGTGGCCAAGGTGTATTCGCGCTCGGGACTTCCGCTGCCCGATCTCATTCAAGAGGGCAATATAGGCCTCATCAAGGCCGTGGACTCTTTCGATCCTGAGAAGGGGTTCAGATTCAGCACCTATGCGGTTGCCTGGATTCGCCAGGCAATCACGCGCGCCATAGAACGCCAGGGCCGCGCAATCAGGGTGCCGAGTTATGTTGTACAATCAATAAGAAAGCTCCACAAAGTAGGATCCTCGTTCACGAGCCAATTCGGCAGGGAGCCTACGGTGGATGAGCTGTGCGAGCGGACGCAGCTTTCCAGGGAGAAAGTATTGCGCTTGCTCGAGGCGTCAGAGGCACTCGTTTCGCTGGACGAGGGTGTGAAAGACGACAACAATACGTCGCTTCTCGAACGGCTTAATGACGTTCAAGCGTCCAATCCTGAGGACGATGCGCTGCATAAGGAGAGTCTCGAAGTCCTGAGTCAACTTATGTCCTGGCTGAGTCCACAGGAGAAGCTGATAATCGAAAAGCGATTCGGACTGGCAGACGGGATGACCTCAACTCTGCAAGAGATAGGCGAGCAGTTGAATATCACACGGGAGCGAGTCCGCCAACTCGAGGCGCGAGCCTTGAAGAAGATGCGGACGGCTGTGACACGCAACTGGCTGGAGACCTACTTTGAGACTTGAGAGGGAGGCATGGCAGGTATGGAGAGCACGGAGCGGACTATTGCAAGCCCCGCAGAAGTGGATGAATTAGCCCGGCTTACCGAAAGAGAACGTGAGATTCTCAGGCTGATATTCGATGGAAAGTGCTCAAACGAAGTTGCCGAGACCCTTGCGGTCAGCAAGAGAACGGTAGACTTCCACCTTGCTCGGGCTTATACCAAGCTGGGTGTATCGAACCGGTTTCAGGCATTTAAAAGGGCCGTGGAACTGGGCATCATTACGACTTAGAAACCTGTAAGTTATCTGCCGACCGTGTCCCTAGCGGTCGGCTTTGTATTTATACTGGTCCAGTATGGGCTATGCGCTGGTTTACGTCTATCCACCGCTCTTACTTATCTTTTCGACCTCCACCAGGCAGAACCTGCTCCAGCTTCCAGTCATGGTCGGCGAACTCATCGGCTCCCTTAATCAGCAGCCATTGTCTTTGATCCCCTCTAAGCCTGACCAGGCTGAAAATGCCCTTAAGCTTTGTCCCCATCATTTCAAATACGAGCTTACCTTTTTCGAGACTGCCGTCCCTGACTTCATACGTCCCGCTGTCCCAGATCTCGACCTTTCCCGCCCCGTAGTTGCCTTCAGCAATCTCACCGCGAAAGCTTATATATTCCAGCGGGTGATCTTCGACCATCACCGCAAGCCGCTTCTCCGCCGGGTTCATTGACGGACCTTTGGGGACCGCCCAACTCTTGAGCGCTCCCTCCATTTCAAGCCTGAGATCATAGTGCAGATGACTTGCGTGGTGCTCATGCACTACGAACCTTCCGCCTTCTCCTTTATGCTCAGCGCCGACAGGTTCGATTGTCCTGTCAAAATCGCGTTTCTTTTGATAATTTTCCAGTGTCATATACCACCCTCTGATTTAGTAATTAGTATATTGTATTGATTATTGTTCTTGTGTGCATTGATATGTTGCCTGGCTCCCGAGAGGGTTGGGGTGAGGGCGCAGCCTGCCTCTCAAGATATCTTGGATGGGTAAGGATCTCCGAATCCTTAACCTAAAGCCAGCGCCGGATCTCCGAATCCGGCAATCACCGTCTACGTAGTCGGAACCCAAATAGTCAAAATTTGCGTAATGCTGAGTGTAATATAAAAGCCGAACGCAGATTTATTTCCACATTCGGACATATTAGTTTGCTCAATTACGTGACGTAGAGTATATAATTTGGTAAAATCATAAGTGATATGCGCACATACAAGTTCATCGCTATCTCAATTATCGCAATCTTGACCTTAACCGGGGCGGCATTCGCCCAGTTCGGCAAGTCCGAGCCGATCGTGACGAGTAAGATCGTGCTGTCAAAGGACAAACTCCAACCCGGCGGCACGTTCGAACTCGCGGTCGTGGCGACGGTCAAGAAGGGATTCCACATCGGGTCCCACGACAAAGCCGCGCTCTATCCGGCCAAGCTGAAGATCACCGCGCCCAAAGGCGTTACGTTAGCCGAGCCGACATGGCCCAAAGCCGAGCGCAAAGCTTTTCCGATCGCACCCAAAGAGAAAGTTTCGGTATACGAAGGCAAGTTCGTGATAAAAATTAAGGGCAAGGTCGCTAAGAGCGTAAAGCCCGGAACCATCACGATTATATCAAAACTCGAGACTCAAGCTTGCGGCGGCAATCAGTGTTATCCTCCTCAGGCCAGCGAGGCAAAAGCTAAAGTAAAAATTGCCAAGTCTGGTGAGAAGGCAAAGTCTATCAACAAGAACGTCTTCGGGTCCGCGGTGGTCAAGCCCACCGCGGGCTCCGGCGATGAGGCAGGCAAAATGGCGGGCAAATTGGCGTCCGCAGGCATCCCGCTTCGCCTTGCCATGCTCTTCGGTCTCGGGCTGCTGCTTGCATTTACTCCGTGCGTATATCCAATGATCCCGATTACGGTGGGCTACTTCGGCAGCCAGGTCGGATCGAGTAATTCCAGAGTGATGAAACTTGCCGGGACATACGTCCTGGGTCTGGCGCTTACATATTCGGCCCTCGGAGCGGTTGCCGCAACCACCGGCGGCGTGTTCGGCTCCGCCATGCAAAGCCCTGCTGTGATCGTGGGGATTGCTGCATTGCTCGTTCTATTGTCATTATCCATGTTCGGTGTATACGAGCTGAAGCCTCCCGCGTTTATAGCAAACAGGTCCTCAGGCAAAGACGGCGTGCTGGGCGCGCTGATGATGGGACTGGTATTCGGGATTGTCGCAGCTCCATGCGTGGGTCCGGTGGTGCTCGGCCTGCTCTTATATGTAGCCAAACTCGGCAGCCCGTTGATGGGATTTATCTTGTTCTTTGCGCTGGCGCTTGGACTGGGAACACCTCTCTTTTTTCTGGCCGCGTTTTCGGCCAAAATGCCCGTGCCGGGGATGTGGATGGTAGCCGTAAAGAAGATCGCCGGGTTCTTGATGCTGGGCGCTGCTGCATATTTCCTCAAGCCGATCATGCCCGATTCAATTGCTGGCCTACTTATGCCGCTGGTCGTATTAGTTGCCGCGATATACCTAGGTTGGTTTGAAAAATCACTCAAGACCGGCAGACATGCGGCAGCTCTGACTAAAGTCGGCTGCACAGTTGCTGTCGCGGCTGCTGTGGTTATGGCTATGCCCGGCTCTCAACCGGCAAAGAATATGGACTGGCAGCCCTACAAGCCAGGCTCAATAGAGTCAGCCGCCACATCAGGCAAGCCCTCCATGCTGGATTTCACCGCGAAGTGGTGCGGTGTCTGCAGAGAACTCGAGCACGGTCCATTCAGTGATCCAAAGGTGATAAAGACTGCCGCCAGGTTCGATAAGTTCCGCGTGGACGGCACCGACCAAAACGACCCCATCATGCTTGCTGCGGTGAAGAAGTATGAGGTAAAGGGCTTTCCTACGGTTATCTTCTTCGACAGCTCGGGCAAAGAGGTCAAGTCAGCCAGGATAGTCGGTTTCGTCTCTTCAAAAGAGATGGCGCGCCGCATCTCCGAAATACGCTGATTTGTTCCGGGGTGCATCCCAGGATTTTTTAATCTATGATGGGTAAG